>JAFTBL010000181.1 GCA_017455225.1 Oscillospiraceae bacterium | reverse complement strand
CTGTTCTTCTACTACAACATCTTTATCATCATAATAACCTTTGCTTCTAAGCATATCTCGGAAAATAGCATAGGTTTTTGCTTCGTTTGCCATAATTACGCCCTCATTCTTTCTCTGAGACCATCAATCTCAGCTTGATTATTTGTAAGATACTCGACAATATCTTTGGGTAGCTCATGCCGCCCATCAGCCGCCTTACTGTAAAAATCATTCTTCTCATCATCAGTCAGGCGTAAAAGCTCAACAATGCGGTCTTGCATATCGGGGGTGGGTGGCTTTACTCGTCCATTAAACACATCGAACAGATATGTTTTCGACACACCTAAGTCCGAAGCAAATTTCGCTTGTGAATATTCATGGTCTTTAATAAGCTTTACGAAATATGCGCCGAAGCTCCCCTCTGCGTATTCTTTTTTTGCCACTCAATCACCTCCAAAAAGTAAATAAGTAAGCTAACTCTTTTACTATCTTAGCATAGAAAACAGAAAAACGCAATAGAGCTGCACGAAAATTTACAATTCGTGCAGCTCTATTGCTTAAATGAGGACATTTTCGATGCTTTCAGCCATCTTAGCCTTATACTCCTTGAAGATGTGAGTATAGATGTCAGAGGTAATAGCCGTATTACAATGCCCAAGATGTTCCGAGATAGCCTTTACATCAAATCCATTGTTAATCATTAGGCTGGCGTTGCTGTGTCTCAGTCCATGAACGCTGAGAGCTGGCAAGTCATTTTCAACAAGGATTTTCTTCAACTGTTTGTTAGTAAAGCTCCTGCAATAATAGTTACCAATAGCCGAAGTGAATACAATGTCGGGATGTACCCATGCATCACCAACGGTCTCTTTGAGCTTGTCCTGCTCTCGCTTATGCCGTAGCAATAACTCCTTAGAGTAGGTGCTGAGTTTAATGGTACGGAAGCTGGTCTCTGTTTTCGGTACAGATAAAAACCACTTATCATCTGCAAAACTGAGGGTATGGCAAATAGTAACCGTGTTATGCTCGAAATCAATATCACACCAACGGAGAGCGAGACATTCTCCAATTCTCAGTCCAGTAAATAGCAGGAACTGGATGATGGTATCATTTCATATCGTGTGATACTGCTTTATAGAAAGTTGCACCAAATTTGCACAAAAACATAATTTTAGGCATAGAGAAAACCCCGAAACCGTAGTAGTTTCGGGGTTTTTGAGCAATCCCATTCGGGATAAATTATCTCTTGGAGAACTGAGGCGCGCGACGGGCTGCCTTGAGACCGTACTTCTTGCGCTCCTTCATGCGAGGATCGCGGGTGAGGAAGCCGGCCTTCTTCAGCAGGGGCCGATAGTCGGGGTTGAGCAGCAGCAGCGCGCGGCTGATGCCGTGGCGCAGCGCGCCGGCCTGACCGGAAACGCCGCCGCCCTCGACGGTGGCGACTACGTCCACCTTGCCCAGAGTATCGGTGGTGTTCAGAGGCTGACGGACGACCATCTTCAGGGTCTCAAGACCGAAATACTCCTCAATGTCGCGGCCGTTGACGGTGATTTTGCCGGTGCCGTTGGGGAACAGATGCACCCGGGCCACAGAGGACTTGCGCCGGCCGGTGCCGTACAGATAGGGATTCTTGGACTGATACATTCTTGTTCTCCTCCTTACTTGACCAGCTCGGGCTTCTGAGCCTGATGCTCATGCTGCTCACCGGCGTAGATATGCAGGCGCTTCAGGGAATCCTTGGTGACGGTGTTGCGGGGCATCATGCCGCGCACGGCCACGCGCATTGCCAGCTCCGGCTTGTCCTGCATCAGGATGCGGTACTTGGTTTCCTTCAGGCCGCCCACCCAACCGGAGGGGGTGCGGTAATACTTCTGCTCCAGCTTGTTGCCGGTCAGCACCGCCTTGCCTGCGTTGATGACGATCACGTTGTCGCCGCAGTCCGCGTGGGGCGTGTAGGTGACTTTGCCCTTGCCGCGCAGCAGATCCGCCACGATGACCGCGGTCTTGCCCAGAGGCTTGCCGGCGGCATCCACGACGTACCACTTGCGCTCAATGTTGGCCTTGCTTGCCATGAAAGTGGACATGGTTTTTTCCTCCATTTAAAATCTGTTATCACTTTACTTTTCCCGTCGGCCTTGCTACAATCAACTGGGGGAAAAGAGGTCAAACGCGCAGGATTATTTATAGCACAGAAGGTTTTTGTTGTCAACAATAAATTTGATTAGAATAAAAACATCTGGTATTTTCTCTTGTTTTCTTCTGTTTTCTCTTGATATCTCATCTTCAAATTTAAAGAGGGGTGCGTATGCAGCACATTCTGGGTCTTGTCCGCCGGTGCGTGGAGGACTACCATATGATCGAGCCGGGCGAGCGGATCGCCGTGGGCGTCAGCGGCGGAAAGGACAGTCTGGTGGCGCTGACGGCGCTGGCGCGGCTGCGGCAGTTTTACCCCGTGCCCTTCACGGTGGAGGCTATCACGCTGGAGATGGGGATGCCGGGGATGGATTTTGCTCCGGTGGCTGAGCTGTGCCGGCAGCTGGAGGTGCCCTATCATCGCGTCAGCGTGCCGGTGTACCAGATCGTGTTTGAGGAGCGGAAGGAGAAAAACCCCTGCTCGCTGTGCGCCAAGCTGCGGCGGGGCAGCCTGAACACCGCGCTGGTGGAGCGGGACATCCGCAAGATCGCGCTGGGGCATCACCGGGACGACGCCATTGAAACGCTGGTGATGGATCTGTTGTTTGAGGGGCGGATCGGCTGTTTTCAGCCGGTGACGTATCTGGATCGTACCGGCGTGACCCAGATCCGCCCGCTGCTGTACTGCAGCGAGGCGGAGATCCGCCGGGCGGCGGTGCGGGAAGGTCTGCCGGTGGTGAAAAACGCCTGCCCCGCCGATGGCAACAGCCGCCGTCAGGAGGTGAAGGAGCGCATCGCCGCGCTGGAGCAGGAGTACCCGGACATCCGCAGCAAGCTGTTCGGCGCCATCCAGCGCTATCCGCTCTACGGCTGGGATCTGACGAAGCGGCAGCAATAAAAAAGCACCGCGCCCCGGCGGGACACGGCGCTTGCGGCTATGCCAGCACCCACTTGACCAACAGCAGCAGCAAAAACCCGGGGGCGCCCAGCACGCCCACCGTCAGCGCGTTGAACACGTTGAGCCCCAGCGACAGTCCGGTCAGGTCGGAGGTCACGTTCAAAAGCCACAGGGCGGCAAAGCCCAGCAGGGCGTTGAGCGCCACGTGCAGCGCCAGCTTCAGCGGCGCGGAAAAAAGACGCGCCGCCGCCACCAGAAGAAACAGGATCACCAGCCCCAACAGCACGTATTCTATGACTGACACAGCGGGCCTCCTTTCACGGCGTCGGCCGCGGCGGCAGGAGGCGCTTCCTCCAGTTCCTTGACGCGGCGCAGCAGATAATCATACTTGGCTTGCAGTGAGTTGATCTCGAACACGCTGGATTCCACCAGCTCCGGCTCGGAGGCAAAGTTGAACCGTTCGTATGCGCAGCGCAGGGCCTGCGCCGTATCCTGCAGCTCCCGGCGGAGCTGCCCGGCGGTGCCGTCGGGTAAACGGACGTCTTTTTTGACCATGCTGTTCCCTCCTGTGAGCATCGCTCATCTTTATCTTACCTGTCATTGTGGACAAATATGACAGAGCCTAAACAGCCCCGGAGGTTTTTATGCACACGGAACACGAAAAATATATGGCGCAGGCGCTGGAGCTGGCGCGCCAGGCGGCGGCGGCGGGCGAGGTGCCCGTGGGCTGCGTCATCGTCCATCACGGCACGGTGGTGGGCAGGGGCCGCAACCGGCGGGAGGAAAAGCGCTCGGCGCTGTCTCACGCGGAGATGGAGGCCATTGCCCAGGCCAACCAGACGCTGGGCTCCTGGCGGCTGGAGGAGTGCACCCTCTATGTGACGCTGGAGCCGTGCCCCATGTGCGCCGGCGCTATCCTCAACGCCCGGATCGGCCGTGTTTACTACGGCGCTCGGGACGAGGCCATGGGCGCCTGCGGCGGCGTGATGAACCTGTTCATGGAGTCGTTTCCCCACCCTCCGGCACTGGTGGGCGGCGTGTTGGCGCAGGAGTGCGCGCAGGTGCTGTCAGACTTTTTCCGGGAGCTGCGAATGTAGAAACGGGCGAAATTTCATACTTTTGTAACATTATTTGCGCTTGTTTTGTAACATAACTTTGCTATTCTATCCTTGCAAGAAACGAAGACTTTTTTCATCAATCTTCCTGTCGTAAAGCCGGGCGCCGTCGGGGTGCCCGGCTTTACGGCGTTTTCGGGGGCATGAGGGGGACAGGCCGGGCATAGGATAGCCCGAAGGGGGCGTGTACAATGAAACGGGCGATCTTATGGGGCTGGCTGATGGCGGCGGCGCTGTTCGTGCCGCCGCTGCTGACGGGGCAGCGGCAGGGCGCGGCGCAGGAAAAGACAGAGCGCACGCCGGGGCATACGGCGCCGCTGGCAGCGCAGGAACAGGCACAGGCGGCGCGCACGGATGCGGAGGTGACACTGCGGGTGAAAACCGGAGACGAGGTGATGGAGACCACGCTGGCGGCCTATTTGCCCGGCGTGGTGCGGGGCGAGATGCCGCCCTCCTTTGAGCCGGAGGCGCTGAAGGCGCAGGCAGTGGCGGAGCGCACGTTCATCTGCCGCCAGATGGAGACCGGACGGAAATCCGCCCATCCGGACGCGGACGTGTGCACCGATCCGGGCTGCTGCAGCGCGTGGATGCCGGAGGAGACGGCGCGGCAGCGATGGGGCGGAGATTACGAGGCGCTGGAGGCACGGGTGGAGGCGGCGGTGACCGGCACGGACGGGCAGATCCTGCTGTATGACGGCGCACCCATTCTGGCGGTGTTCCATTCCTCCTCCGCCGGCGTGACTGCCTCCTCCGGGGACGTGTGGTCGTCGGACCTGCCTTATCTCCAAAGCGTGACCAGCCCGGAGAGCGGCGATTCCGTGCCAAATTATTACAGCGTGGTCGCTGTGAGCGCGGACGCGCTGCGCTCCGCCGTGTCCGCCGCCCACCCGGAGGCGGAGTTTTCCGGCGAGCCGGAAACATGGCTGGGGGAGGTCAAAACCAACGGCTCCGGCCGGGTGGAGACCGTGACGGTGGGCGGTGCCGTACTCGGCGGTGCCGAAGCGCGGCAGCTGTTCGCCCTGCGCTCGGCCTGCTTCACCCCGTCGTGGGACGGCGAGAGCTTCGTTTTCCGGGTGACCGGCTACGGCCACGGCGTGGGCATGAGTCAGTACGGCGCCAACGAGCTGGCCAGGCAGGGCAAGACGTGGCAGGAGATCCTGCTGTGGTACTATACCGGCGTCACCGTGGGGCGGATGCGCTGAAAAAAACTGTACATCGGCGGGGAAAAGTGTTATACTGCACCCATATAGACCGAATTTACAGTTTATTCAGGAAACGGGTGCGGATCCGGCTATAATATAGTCAAAGAACGTATCGAAAACGGGAGGCGCAGTCATGGCACGCAATATTCTGGTGGTGGAGGACGATCGCAACATCTCCGACCTGATCCGGATGTATCTGGAGAAGGAAGGGTTTGAGGTGCGCATTGCCTACGACGGCGGCAAGGCGGTGGAGGAATACGACGCCAAGGCACCGGACATGGTGCTGCTGGATATCATGCTGCCGGTGATGGACGGCTGGGCGGTGTGCGCCCACATCCGGGAAAAGGGGAGAACGCCCATCATCATGCTCACCGCCAAGAGCGAGGTCAACGACCGCATCACCGGGTTGGAGATGGGGGCGGACGACTATCTGGTCAAGCCCTTTGAGATGAAGGAGCTGATGGCCCGCATCAACGCGGTGCTGCGCCGCAGCGAGATCCCCTCGGACACGAGGAAGCGGCTGACCTTCGACAAGCTGACCATTGATCTGGACAGCTATGAGTTGATCGTGGACGGCAAGAGCGTCGACACTCCGCCCAAGGAGCTGGAGCTTTTATACCATCTGGCAGCCACGCCCAACCGGGTCTACACCCGCAATCAGCTGCTGGACGAGGTGTGGGGCTTCGACTATTTCGGAGACAGCCGGACGGTGGACGTGCACATCAAGCGGCTGCGGGAAAAGGTGGAGAACGTGTCCGACCAGTGGAGCCTGAAGACCGTGTGGGGCGTGGGCTACAAGTTTGAAGTGAAGTAATATGGCAAAGGAGAAATGGAAGGGGCGGTTTCGCAGCCTGTACTGGCAGCAGTTCGCCCTGACGGCCGGCATGGTGCTGCTGACGCTGTTGCTGCTGGGCGCGGCGTTCTTCACCCTGAGCCGCAACCAGACCATGTCCGTCCGGCGCATCGAAATGCGGGACCGGGCGCGGATGGTGGCCCAGCTTTCCGCCGACTATCTGGCGGCGGGTGCCGACGAAGTCACCGACCGGGAGGTCACGCTGAAGGCGATGGCCACCGTGGCGTCCCAGATGTCGGAGGTGGATTTTCTCATCTGCCTCAACAGCGGCAGCGTGCTGCTGACTACCGACGAAACACTGGTGGGACAGGTGCTGACCGTCCCGCAGGAGCTGGTGGAGCGGATCGTGCAGACCGGGGATTACCACGGGCGCACCACGCTGGGCGGCATCTACGGGCAAAAGCAGTTCGTGGTGGGCGTGCCGGTGACCTCCGGTGACACGGCACAGGGCGTGGTGCTGGCGGTGATGGACGGCGGCGACCTGATGGGTATGTGGCGCTCGTCTATCGCGCTGTTCTTCATGACCTCCGCCATCATCCTGCTGATCGCCTTCGTGGCAAGCTCCCTCATGTCCATGCGGCAGATCCAGCCCATTTCGGAGATGGTGCGCGCCACACGGGCCTACGCCAAGGGCGATTTTGACGTGAGAATGCACGAGGACGGCCGCACCGACGAGATCGGTGAGTTGGCCACCTCCTTCAACCTGATGGCGGACTCCCTTGCCCAGACGGAGCGGCAGAGAAGGGACTTCATCGCCAACATCTCCCACGAGCTGAAAACGCCCATGACAACCATCGCCGGCTATACCGACGGCATTCTGGACGGCACCATCCCGCCGGAAAAGGAGCGGCACTATCTGCAGATCATCTCCGACGAGAGCCGGCGGCTGAGCCGCCTGGTGCGGCGGATGCTGGATCTTTCACAGATCCAGTCGGTGGAGCTGCGGGGCCAGAGCTTCGACCTGTGCGAGAGCATGCGCCTGGCACTTTTGAGCATGGAGCAGAAGATCCTGGACCGGGGGCTGGACGTGGACGCCGACATTCCGGAGGATTCCGTGATGGTGCGGGGCGACAACGACCTTATCACCCAGGTGATCTATAACCTGCTGGAAAACGCCGCCAAGTTCGCCTCGCCGTCCTCCACGCTGTATCTGGGCTTGCACCGGCAGGAGGATCGGGCGGAGGTGACGGTGCGCAACGAGGGACCCGTCATCCCGCCGGAGGAGATTCCGCTGCTGTTCGAGCGGTTCCACAAGTCGGACAAATCCCGCAGCGAGGACAAGGACGGCTACGGGCTGGGACTGTACGTCGTAAAGACTATCTTGGATCAACATAAGGAGAAGATCGCCGTTACCAGCGAAAACGGCGTGACCACCTTCCGCTTTGGCATGGAGGTGGCTCGCCCGGAGCAGGAAGGACGAGAGGAAAGAGAAAATGGAAGACGAAGTGAGAAATGAACTGCAAAGCGCCGCCCCGGCGGAGGAAACGCCGCAGGAGGTCGTTTTGTGCTACACAGCGCCGGAGACCGCGCGGGAGGCAGTGGAGCTGTACGTCCATCCGGAGCCCCTGCCGGGACGGGCGGCGCCTGCCCGCGCTTCCGCGCCGGACACCTCGGTGTGGAAGGAGGCTGCCCGCAAGGCAAAGAGGCGGCGGCGCACCATCGGCTGGATCGCCTGTGCCGCCGTGGTGCTGATCGCCGGCGCCGTCACGCTGACGGTGCTGCCGAAAAAGAGCGCGCCCGCCGATCCGGACGTGCCGGGGGGAGATGACAATTCCGCCAGCAGCATCGTGGACATCTGGAACGACAGCGGCACGTCCATCCCCCGCTATCGGGGCGAGGGCAGCGCCCGATTGACGGTGGACACGGAGGCGGCCGAGGCTCTGACGCCGCAGGAGGTCTACGCCAAGGCCAACCCGGCGGTGGTCACAGTGATCACGGAGGTGGGCGGCGACGCGGGCAAGGTGGGCACCGGCGTCATCATGACGCCGGACGGCTACGTCGTCACCAACGCCCATGTGATCTCCGAGGGCAAGAAGTGCGCCGTCGTGCTGGACACCGGCGTGATGTACGAGGCGGAGCTGGTGGGCTATGATACCGCCTGCGATCTGGCAGTGCTGCACGCTGTGGACGCGCAGGATCTGCCCACGGCGGAATTTGCGGATTCCGACCGGCTGACGGTGGGCGACACGGCCTACGCCATCGGCAATCCGCTGGGCGTGGAGCTGCGGGGCACCTTTACCGAGGGCATGATTTCGGCGGTGAACCGGGAGGTCAGCGTACAGGGCGGCGGCATCATGACCATGATCCAGACCACTGCCGCGCTGAACAGCGGCAACTCCGGCGGCCCGTTGATCGACAGCGCCGGCCGCGTGGTGGGCATCAATACCATGAAAATGAGCAATACCCGCTGGGAGGAAGAGGCCACGGTAGAGGGGCTGGGCTTTGCCATTCCCATCAGCTCGGCGGTATTTGCGGTCAATGATATCATCCAAAGCGGCGAGTTCCACGGCACGCCCATGCTGGGCATCAGTGTGATCACGCAGGATCGCGCCGACGGCAACGGCACCGAGCTGGTGGTGTATTCCGTGGAAAAGGGTCTGGGAGCCGAACAGGCCGGCGTGGCCGAGGGCGATGTGATCACCGCGGCGGACGGCGTGGCGGTGGATGAGACGCTGGATCTGCTGGCGGTGCGGAGAAACTATCTGGTGGGCGGCACCATGCATCTGACGCTGCAGCGCGGCGGGGAGACGCTGGAGGTGGACGTGACTCTGATGTCCGCCGAATAAAAGAAGGATCTTTCGACAGAACAAGGGACGCGGATCAACGATCCGCGTCCCTTGCTTTTTGGAAAAGCGTCGTCAGTCCCGTGATCAGCAGGAACACGCCGAAGGGACGGCGCAGCAGCGACACGTCCAGCCGGGCGGCCAGAAAAGCGCCCAGCGCGGCGGCAGGCAGACCCCACAGCACCGCCGGCCGGATCACCGCGCCGTCCAGCAGTCCGTTTTTCCGGTGTTCCAGCAGCCCCAGCGCGGCGGTGGGCAGAAAATAAAGCAGGTTGACGGCGCGGGCGGTGTCCTGCTCCACGCCCAGAAACAGCGTCATCACCAGCAAAAGCAGCGTGCCGCCGCCCACGCCCCAGGAGGACAGGATCCCGGCGCCGAAGCCCGCCAGCAGGGGCAGAAAAAACGCCTTCACAGCAGATACCGCACGCCGCCGTACAGCAAAAAGGCGGCAAAGATTCGCCGCAGCCACAGCACCGGCACGTTTTTAAACAGCTTGCCGCCCAGCAGTCCGCCGGCCAGCCCGCCCAGCAGATAGGGCGCGGCCAGCTTCAGATCTATCGCGCCGCTGAGGGCATAGACCGCCGCCGACAGCACGCACAGGGGCAATATCACCGCCACGCAGCAGGCGAAGCAGTGCCGTTCCTCCACGCCGCACCGCTGCAGCGCCGGTACCAGCACCATGCCGCCGCCTCCGCCGAACAGACCGTTGACAAGGCCGCCTGCCGCCCCGCTCAGACCCAGCTTCCACTGCCTGCTCATGACGTGCTCCTTTCCTGCGATGTAGGGCGGCAGACGCCGCCTGCGGATGTCACTGCACCTTTTTGAAGCTGCGGCAGTCCGTACACTGATCCATGGCCGGATCCGTTTCGTGGGTGCCCACATGGATGGCGTGGAGCCCGCAGCGGTTCACGTCCTTGCAGTGGTGGGCGCAGCTGGTCACGGTGCAGCTGATGGCATTGTTGGGTGTGCAGGGAAAACCCTCGTTGGTATAGGTGTCGTTCATGGCGAGATCCCTCCGAAAAAATAAAGTCAGGCACAGTGCCTGACTTTATTCTCTCCGTTCCGCAGGAAAATATGCGTTTTTAAAGACCCAGCAGATGGGTGGCGAACTGGAAATAGATCAACAGGGACCGCGCGTCCACAATGGTGGTGATGAAGGGCGACGCCATCACCGCCGGGTCCAGACCGATCTTTTTGGCCAGCAGCGGCAGCGTGCAGCCCACGAACTTGGCCACCGCCACGGCGCACACCAGCGTCAGGCACACCACGCCTGCCACCAGCGGGGAGAGTGCCGTGTTGCCCAGCAGCATCCGGTCCACCAGCATCATCTTTGCATAATTCGCCACCGCCAGCACGGCACCGCACAGTACCGCCACCCGGATCTCCTTCCAGACCACCTGAAGGATGTCGGAAAACTCCACCTCGTCCAGACTCAGCGCGCGGATCACCGTCACACTTGCCTGTGAGCCGCAGTTGCCGCCGGTGTCCATCAGCATGGGGATATAGGCTGTCAACACCGGCACCACCGCCAGCGACGTTTCAAAGCTGGTGATGATCAGCCCGGTGAAGGTGGCGGAGACCATCAGCAGCAGCAGCCACGGGATGCGGGCCTTGAAGGTGTCGAAGGCGGAGGTTTTGAGGTAAGGCTTATCTGTAGGGGTGATGGCCGCCATCTTCTCGATATCCTCGGTGGCCTCCTCTTCCATAACGTCCATGGCGTCGTCCACGGTGACGATGCCGATCAGCCGGTTCTCCTGATCCACCACCGGCATGGACAGATAGTCGTACTTGCTCATGGCCTGCGCCACGGCTTCCTTGTCATCCAGCGTGTTTACGGACACCACGTTGCCGTCCATCAGGTCGGAGATCAGATCGTCCGCCTCCGCCAGCAGCAGATCCCGCACGGTCAGCACGCCCAGCAGGTGCCGGGTGTTGTCGGTCACGTACAGGGTGTTGATGGTCTCCAGCTCGCCGCCGATGCGGCGGATGCGCTTGAGGGCGTCCTCCACCGTCATGTTGGCCTTCAGACTCAGATACTCCACGTTCATGATGGAGCCGGCGGAGTCCTCCGGGTATTTGAGCATATCGTTGATGGATTTGCGCATCTCCGGCGTGGCCTTGTCCAGAATACGGATCACCACATTGGCGGGCATTTCTTCCACGATGTCCACGGCGTCGTCCAGATACAGCTCGTCCAGCACCTCACGCAGCTCCGTGTTGGAAAAGCCATTGATCAGCATCTCCTGGCTGTCGCTCTCCAGCTCCACAAACACCTCCGCTGCCAGCTCCTTGGGCAGCAGACGGTACAAAAGGGGCATGGTGTCCTCGCCGCTCTCCTCCAGCAGGGCGGCAATGTCAGCGGGCTCCAGCCGCAGCAGCAGGTCGCGCAGCTGGGCGTACTGTTTACTTCGCAGGTATCCCTCGATCTTCTCCAGATACTCTTCCCGCTCAAACATGGCGCGCCTCCTTTCACCGCAATAAAAAACCCCACAACGTCCGGCGGCGCTGTGGAGAAATTTCTCCCTTGGGACGCTGCGGCGTCCCCTACCGTTACAAGCTTTAGCATCGCCGGGCAGTGAAACTGCGTTAGATGATACCTTGGTTTCGATATCGCCTGTTCAAACCCTCTCATGGTGTCTCCACCATTTCGCGGCAGCAGTCCGTATCCCTGCGGTAGCCTTACCTACCGGACGTATTTCCTTGTCTGTTCCTACTCTACCGCACAATCCCTCCGCTGTCAAGACCGAATGCGAAAAAAGCGCCGCGCAGGGGGCATTGCCCTCCTGCGCGGCGCGGATGCGCCGGCTTACCAGCCCCGGTTGCCGAAGAAGAAGTTGTAGAAATCCTCCCAGTTGTCGGGAACCTGCTGATTGCCGCCCGACGGCGTTTCGCTCTCGGCGCTGCCGGTGACCTGCGGCTGGGCGTCGAAGGTGATGTCCAGCGTGATATACTCGCCCTCACGGTATACCGTCAGCGTGGCGGTGTCGCCGGCCTTGTAGCTCTTTTTCGCCATGCTCAGATCCTCCATGGAGGTGATGGCGGTGTCGCCCAGCTTGGTGATCACGTCGCCCAGCTTCAGCCCGGCCTTCTCGCCGGCGCCGCCCTTGACGGCGGAGAACACGAACACGCCCTCGGTCACGTCGATGCCGTACTGCGCCGCCATGGACTCGGTCATGGTGCCGGCGTTGATGGCCATATACGCCTTGTCGGACACCTCGCCGTTTTCCATGATGTCGGTGATCACGGTCTGCACGTCATCCATGGGCAGGGCGAAGCCCAGACCCTCCACGGTGGTGGAGGAGTAGCTGGAGTACTTGGCGGACACGATGCCCACCACCTCGCCGTACAGATTCAGCAGCGGGCCGCCGGAGTTGCCGGGGTTGATGGAGCAGTCCACCTGGATCATGTTGAAGGGCGTGCCGTCCACGTTGATGGCCCGATCCAGGCAGGACACGATGCCCTGACTCATGGAAAAGGTCAGCTCGCCCAGCGGGTTGCCGATGGCCAGCACCGTGTCGCCCACGTTCAGGTCGGTGCTGCTGCCCAGCGTGACGGCGGTCAGCCCGGTGGCGTCCACCTTCAAAACGGCGGTGTCGTAGTCACTGTCGCCGCCCACCAGCGTGGCGGAGTAGGTGTCGCCGTTGTAGAGGGTGACAGAGATGGACGTGGCGCCGGAAATCACGTGGTAGTTGGTGACGATATAACCGTCGGCGGAGATGATGAAGCCGCTGCCGGAGGATGCGCTTTCCACCCGCTGGCCAAACACGTTGGTGGCGGTGGCGGAGCAGTTGATGGACACCACGGAGTTGACCGCCGCGGCGTAGACCTCCGGCGCGGTCATCAGCGTCTGGCCGTCCACGCGCTTGACGGACACCTGCACCGCCTCGCGGCTGCTTTGCTGCACGGCGGTCTTGCCGGTGCGGCCGCCGGCGCCGTACAGCGCCGCGCCGCCATAGCCGCAAACAGCCGCCACCACGGCGGCCGCCAGCAAAAGGGCGGCAACGCGCAGACCCTTGCGCTCTTTCCTGGGCGGGTTCACCTCCGGCGACGCCGGGGCGTAATAGCTGCGGTAGTCGTCACGGGGCAGTCCGCTGGCGGGGGTGTAATGATACTCGCCGGGGCGGTTTTCCGCGTCGTTATATTCATTCGTCATGTCGATGACCTCCTTTAGACCTGTTTTGCTTGTGGGAGCGGCCGGTTTATGGTATGATGGCACAAAAGGCGCCGCCCTATGCTTCTTATCATAGGCGCGAAGCTTAAACGTACCTTAAAGAAACGGTCGCCATTTTTGAACTTTTTGAAAACGAGGTGTGGATATGCTGCGGGTGGATCAGCTGCGCTTGACGCCGGACGAGCCGGAGGAGCGGCTGCGGGACAAGGCGGCGCGGGTGCTGCGCGTGGCGCCGGGGGAGATCCGGCAGCTGCAGGTGCTGCGCCGGGCGGTGGACGCCCGCGAGGGCGTGACGCTGGTGTACACCGTGGCGCTTGCCGCGGCGAACGAGGAGCGGGCGCTGCGCCGGGGCGACCGGCGCGTCAGCCGCTATGAGCCCCGCCTTTACGTGCCGCCCCGTTGTGCCGCCGCGCCGGAGCTCCGTCCGGTGGTGGTGGGCGCGGGCCCGGCGGGGCTGTTTGCTGCGCTGGTGCTGGCGCTGGGCGGCGCACGTCCCATCCTTCTGGAGCGGGGGCAGTGCGTGGAGCGGCGGACGCAGGACGTGGCGCGGTTCTGGGCGGAGGGCGCGCTGGACGAGGAGTCCAACGTGCAGTTCGGCGAGGGCGGCGCCGGCGCGTTTTCCGACGGAAAGCTGAACACCGGCACACGGGATCTGCGCCACCGGTGGATATTGGAACAGCTGGTATCCGCCGGCGCGCCGGACACGATCCTCACCGACGCCAAGCCCCACGTTGGCACCGACCGGCTCCATATCGCGCTGCGAAATCTGCGGCAGACGCTGACGGAGCATGGCGCCGAGCTCCGTTTCGGCCATCGGCTGGACGGCGTGACGGTGTCGCAGGGCGCCGTGACCGCGCTGGAGGTGACCGGCCCGGAGGGGCGGTACACCCTGCCGGCCGGGGATGTGGTGCTGGCGCTGGGGCACAGCGCCCGGGATACGTTTGAAATGCTGCACCGGGCAGGGATACCCATGGAGCCGAAGCCCTGTGCCGTGGGCGTGCGCATCGAGCACCGCCAGCAGGACATGGACGCCGCGCTCTACAAGACCTACGCCGGCCATCCCGGG
>JAFTBL010000180.1 GCA_017455225.1 Oscillospiraceae bacterium | reverse complement strand
TCTTATTGTTGGGCAGGATGAACACGATCTCGCTGGGGGTCTGCTGCACCTCCCGCAAAACGGCCTCGGTGGAGGGGTTCATGGTCTGCCCACCGGAAACGATACGATCCACGCCCAGATCCCGGAAGGCCTCCGCCAGCCCCTCGCCGGCGCAGACCGCCAGAAAGCCGTAGCGTTTTTCCGGCTCTGCCTCTACCGCCTCGGCGGGCGCACCGCCCAGCTCGTCGTCGGTCAGCTCGTCGGCGCTGATGGTCTTGCGCCCGGCGGCCATGTCCTCCGCCTGGATGCGCATGTTCTCGATCTTGGCCACCTCCAGCGTGCCGTACTTCTGGGACTCCGTCAGCGCGGCGCCGGGGTTGTCGGTATGTACGTGGACCTTGAACGCCTCGTCGTCCTCGCTGATGATCAGTGAGTCGCCGATGCTGTCCAGATACGCCCGCAGCGGATCCAGCGAACGCTCCGCCGTCTTGCGGACGATGTACACGGTGTCAAAGGTGAAGGTGATGTCCTCGTCGCCCAGCGCGGCAAAATCGGCCTTTTCCCGATCCTCTGCCTCGATCTGGGGGATCTCGTCGCCCCGCAGGCTGCGGAGCATGCCCTCCAGAATGATGAGGTAACCCTTGCCGCCGGCGTCCACCACGCCGGCCTTTTTCAGCACGGGGTTCATGTCGGTGGTCTCCGCCAGTGTGGCGTAGCCCGTCTTGATGGCCTCGGAGAGGACGTACTCCACGTCGTCGCTCTCCTGCGCCGCCTCCACCGCCCGCTTGGCGGCAAGGCGGGACACGGTCAGCACCGTGCCCTCCGCCGGCTTCATCACGGCGCTGTACGCCGTGGAAACGCCCTCGTTCATCGCCTCGGCCAGCTGGGCGGCGTCCGCCGCCGTCAAGCCCTTGAAGGTCTTGGACATGCCGCGGAACAGCAGGGACAAGATCACGCCGGAGTTGCCCCGGGCGCCCCGCAGCAGCGCGGAGGCGGTAGTCTTGGCCGCCTGATCCAGCGTGGCGGGCTCGCCGCGCCGCAGCTCGGTGGCGGCGGTCTGGATGGTCAGGCTCATGTTGGTGCCGGTATCGCCGTCCGGCACGGGAAATACGTTCAGGTCGTTGATGGATTGCTTTTCACGGGTGATGCAGGCGGCGCCGAAGAGCACCATGTCCTTGAAGACGCCGCCGGTGATCCTTTCTGTCATCGTTACAAATCTCCTTTGGCGTCCTTATGACTGCGGCACGGTGATGGAGTCCACGCAAACGTTCACGTCGCGCACCTCCACGCCGGTATTTTTGCTGACCATATATTTCACTTCGCTCATGATGGAGCGGCACACGGCGGTGATGTTCACCCCGGTCTCCACAATGATGTGCAGCTCGATGGACACGGTGCCGTCCTCGTTGTAGGTGACCTTCACGCCCTTGCTCATGGCCTCCGGGCGCAGAAGATGCACCAGTCCGTCCTTCATGCTGCGGTACGCCATGCCCTTCACGCCGAAGCAGTTGGTGGCCGCGGCGCCGGTGATGGTGGTAAATACGGCGTTGCTGATGCTGATCTCGCCCCGCGCCGTTTGAACCTTGATCATAACGAAACATCCTTTCTTTGGGATAGGGTACACAGAATATTGCATTTTATTATATACCATTTTTCCGCAGATAACAAGGGGGAAAACTGCCGGCGCCGCTCTCCTTATCCCAGGATCCGCTCCGCCGCCCGGATGCCGTCCGCCGCCGCGGACAGGATGCCGCCTGCATAGCCGGCGCCCTCGCCGCAGGGGTAGAGGCCCCGCACCGCGCTCTGTCCGCTCTCGTCCCGCAGGATCCGCACCGGGGAGGAGGAGCGGCTTTCCACCGCCGTCAACAGCGCGTCGTCCTGCGCGTAGCCCCGCAGCTTTTCCTCCAGCAGCGGCAGGGCCGCGGCAATGCTGTCCGCCACAAAGGGCGGCAGGCACCGGCGCAGGTCGGTATACGTCACGCCGGGACGATAGCCTGGCGTCACCCGCCCCGGCCCCGCGGAGGGCCGCCCCGCCAGAAAATCCGCCACGCGCTGTACCGGCGCCCGGTAGTCGCCGCCGCCCAGCGCGAAGGCCGCCCGCTCCAGCCGCCGCTGGAACGCCACCCCCGACAGCACGTTGCTGCCGCCGAAATCCTCCGGCGTCACGTTCACCAGCAGCGCACCGTTGATGTTCTCCCCGTCCCGGGCGTATTCGCTCATGCCGTTGGTCACCACGCCGCCGCGTTCCGAGGCAGCCGCCACCACCTGCCCGCCGGGACAGACGCAGAAGGAAAAGACGCTGCGCCCTGTGGGCAGATGACACGCCAGCTTGTAGGAGGCGGCGCCCAGCCCGGGATGCCCGGCGTAGGTCTTGTAG
>JAFTBL010000179.1 GCA_017455225.1 Oscillospiraceae bacterium | reverse complement strand
TGCCCGCTGCCATCTGGTACCGGGTGCACGAGGTGTGGCACGCCGCCGGAGAGGAGGCCTATCTTCTCACGGAGACGGAGCGCACGGTGCTGGATCGGCTGCGGAAAAAGCCCCAGGACGCCGATACGCTGCAGCGGAAGCTGGAGTGCGACGTACTGCCGGTGCTGGAGGAGTTGCGCTCTCGCGGCCTTGCCTACACAGTGCTGGAGAGCGAACGGGCTGCCCATGACCGCATGGTTACCATGCTGTCGCTGGCTGTAAGCACTGAGACCGCGCTGGCTGCAGCGGAAAAGAGAAGCCGCTCGGCTCCCCGGCAGGCGGACGCTCTGCGCCTTTTGGCGCAGCTGGGGGAGTCCTCCGATCACGATCTGTGCTACTATACCGGCGTCTCCCGCCCGGCGCTGCAGCGCCTTGCCCAGCAGGGCCTTGTGCAGATGCGGGAGGAGGAGACCTATCGGATCCGTTGTACCCAAACGGGTGTAAAGGGAGATCCCATTACACTGAACGGCGCTCAGCAGCAGGTGTTTTCCACGCTGCTGGAGCAATGCCGTTCCGGAAAGGCCGGTGTGACTCTGCTGGAGGGCGTGACAGGCAGCGGCAAAACGCTGATCTACATCCGGCTTGCCCAAGAGCTTTTGGCTCAGGGGAAAACGGTGATGATCCTGGTGCCGGAAATCGTGCTTACGCCGCAGATGATGGCGCGCTTCAGTGCCTATTTCGGCTCCGATGTGGCGCTTTTGCACAGCGCGCTGCGCATGACGGAGCGGTACGATCAGTACAAGCGCATCCGCCGCGGGGAGGCCCGCATCGTACTGGGTACCCGCTCGGCGGTGTTCGCGCCGCTGAAGAACATCGGGCTCATCGTCATGGATGAGGAGCAGGAGAGCTCCTACGAATCGGAAAACGCGCCCTGTTACCACGCACGGGACATTGCCAAATACCGCTGCGCGCAGGAGGGAGCCCGGCTGGTGCTGGGCTCCGCCACCCCCACGGTGGAAACGGCGTATTTCGCCCGCCGGGGCGATTACGGCCACTGCATCCTGACCAGCCGCTATAACGAACAGCGGCTGCCGCAGGTCATCGTGGCGGATATGCGGCAGGAGCTGCGGCAGGGCAATACCGGCGCCGTCAGCCGCGTGCTGGCGGCGGAGATCCAAAAGAATCTGGAGCGGGGGGAGCAATGCATCCTGTTTCTCAACCGCCGCGGCAGCAGCCGCCAGATGCTCTGTCCCGGCTGTGGCTACGTGCCCCAATGCCCTCGCTGCAGCGTGTACCTGACCTATCACTCCGCCAACGGGCGACTGATGTGCCACCACTGCGGATATTCCGAAAAAGCACCGGAGGAGTGCCCGGAATGCGGCGGCGCCATGAAATATCTCGGTACGGGCACCCAGAAGGCGGAGGAAGAGCTGGCTGCCCTGTTTCCCGGTGTGCCCGTCCTGCGGATGGACGCCGACACGGTGGGGGAGGGTCACGAGAAGCTGCTGAGGGAATTTTCGGAAAAAAAGGTGCCCATTCTGCTGGGTACCCAGATGGTGGCCAAGGGGCTTGACTTTGAAAACGTGACGCTGGTGGGCGTTTTAGCCGCTGACCAGAGTTTGTATGTAGATCACTACCGCGCCTCGGAGCGCACCTTCAGCCTGCTGACGCAGGTGGTGGGCCGTGCCGGCCGGGGGGAAAGGACCGGCCGCGCCGTGATTCAGACCTATACGCCGGAAAACGACGTGATCCTCGCCGCAGCACAGCAGGACTATCAGCGTTTCTACGACGGCGAGATCCGGATGCGCAAGCTGCGCCGTGACCCACCCTTTGCCGACCAGACGGTACTCACGGTAACAGGCGGCGAGGAGCCGCGGGTGCGCGCCGGCTGCGCCCAGGTGGCGGAGGGGCTGCGCCGCATTGCGGGACAAGCCCCCTACAAGGAGCTGTTCTGGGAGGTGCTGGGGCCTGCTCCGGCGCCGGTGGTAAAGGTGAACAACCGCTACCGCTACCGTTTGATGCTGATCGGTAAGAACGATACGCAGCTGCGCGGTGTGGTATCGGCGCTGTTGAAGCAGTTTTATCAGCGAAAGGAAAACAAGGGACTGCATATTTTTGCAGACTGCAATTTGATGGATTGAGGGTGTATTTGAGATGGCATTGCGTAAGATCGCGCTGCAGGGTGAGGAGTGCCTGACCAAAAAGTGCCGCCCGGTGACGGAGTTCAACGCACGTCTTTGGACGCTGCTGGACGACATGAAGGACACGCTGCTGGACAGCGGCGGCGTGGGACTTGCCGCGCCGCAGGTAGGCGTTTTGCGCCGTGTGTGCGTGGTGATGAATGAGGACAACGAGATCATCGAGCTGGTGAATCCCGTTATCATTGCCACCGAAGGCGAGCAGACCGGTCTGGAGGGCTGCTTGAGCGTGCCCGGCAAGTACGGCGAGGTCACGCGCCCGGCATTCGTGCGCGTGCGGGCGCAGGATCGCACCGGCGAATGGTTCGAGGTGGAAGACGAGGGGCTCACCGCCCGCTGCTTCTGCCATGAGATCGAACATCTGGACGGGCATCTGTTCGTGGAGCACACCGACCATCTGATGGAGGGGCAGGAGCTGGAGGACTATATCCGCCGCATGGAGGAAGAGGAAGAATGAGGATCCTGTTTATGGGCACGCCGGATTTTGCAGTTGCCTCACTCGAGGCGCTGGTGTCCGACGGGCACGACGTGTGCGGCGTTTTTACCCAGCCGGATCGCCCCAAGGGACGGGGACACAAGACGGTATGCTCCCCGGTGAAGGAGTACGCGCTCGCTCGCGGCATTCCGGTCTTTCAGCCGCTGAAAATGCGGGACGGCACTGCACTGGCAACCGTCCGGGAGCTGGCGCCGGAGCTGATCGTGGTGGCGGCCTACGGCAGGATCCTGCCGGACGATATTCTCAGTGCGCCGCCCTATGGCGCCATCAACGTGCACGCGTCGCTCCTGCCGCGCTGGCGGGGCGCCTCGCCGGTCAATCAGGCCGTGCTGCACGGTGACGACGTCACCGGCGTGACCATCATGTACATGGCAAGCGAGCTGGACGCGGGGGATATGCTGCTGACGGTGCAGACCCCTATCGACCCGGAGGAGGACGCCGCCGAATTGATGGCGCGGCTGGCGCCTATCGGCGCCCGGGCGCTCATAAAAGCGGTGCGGGCCATCGCGGACGGTACCGCCCGGCGCGTTCCCCAACCGGCAGAGGGCGTCACCTATGCACCAATGCTGGATAAGTCTCTTTCCCCGGTGGTTTGGACGGAAAGCGCCCGCAGCATTCACGATCAGATCCGCGGCCTTGTGCCTTGGCCCTGTGCCGCCGCCGTGATTGACGGCGTGGCGCTGAAGCTGTATGCCAGCCGCGTGGGCGGTGATACGACCGCTCCTGCCGGCACGGTGCTGTCCGCATCGAAGCGGGGCATCGAGATCGCCTGCGGCGACGGACGGAGCCTCCTTCTCACGGAGCTGCAGCCGGAGGGCGGCAAGCGCATGAGCGCGGCGGCCTATCTGGCGGGCCACAAGGTGCAGGTGGGCCTATGAGCGAGGCACACGTCGCCCCGGCGCGGGAAGCGGCGCTGGAGGTTCTGATGCAGATGGCAAACGCCAACGCGTGGTCGGACGCCGGACTGAAGAAGATCCTCGCCCGGCACCATTTGGACAGCCGGGACGCCGCCTTGGCGACCCGCCTGTGCTACGGCGTGCTGCAAAACAGGATGCTGCTGGAGCACTACGTCGGCTGCTACTGCACCCAGCGCCCGGCACATCTGGAGACTGTGGTGCGTCAGGTGCTGTATCTGGGCACCTATCAGCTTCTTTTCATGGACAAGATCCCTGTCCACGCGGCGGTGAACGACTCGGTGGAGCAGGTGCGCCGCCACGGACGGCCCAAGGCGGCCGGACTGGTGAACGCCGTGCTGCGCAAGCTGGCGGCCAACCGCCACGCGTTGCCGCCGCTGCCGGAGGGGGGCGCGGCGCAGACCCTTTCACTGCGATACAGCCATCCCCTCTGGATGGTGGAGCGATTTCTGACCTTGCTGGGGGCGGAGGAATGCGAAGCGCTGCTGCGCTGTGACAACGAGCTTGCCCCCATGACCGTGC
This sequence comes from Oscillospiraceae bacterium, assembly GCA_017455225.1. The sequence goes on along the minus strand of JAFTBL010000179.1, from coordinate 1,128 downwards.
AGACAAACACGCTGCGCCTTACGCCGGCGGAGCTGACGGAAAAGCTGCAGCGTGAGGGCGTGAGCGCGCAGCCCCACCCGTGGCTGGAGGGCTGCCTCATCCTGCAGGGCACCGGCGATCTGGAGCGGCTGGAGAGCTTTCGCGCCGGGGATTTCACCGTGCAGGACGCCGGCGCGCGCCTTGTGGCGCTGGCGGCGCGGGACGAGGGGCAGGAGCGGGTGCTGGACGTTTGCGCAGCGCCCGGCGGAAAGTCCTTTGCACTGGCCATCGACCGGGGCGACCGGGGGCAGATCCTTGCCTGCGATATCTATCCCCACAAGGTGAAGCTGCTGTCCTCCGGCGCCGCCAGGCTGGGACTGCGCAGTGTGCAGCCTATGCTCGCTGACGGCAGGGAGCGGCACGCCGCGTGGGTCGGACAGGCCGATCTGGTGGTGGCGGACGTGCCCTGCAGCGGACTGGGCATCATCCGCAAGAAACCGGATATCCGTTATAAAGACCCATCGGCTTTGGCGGCCCTGCCGGCACTGCAGCGGGCAATTCTGGATAACGCCGCCGCCTATGTGCGTCCCGGCGGATTGCTGGTATACTCCACCTGCACGGTGCTGCCGGAGGAAAACGAGGGCGTGACCGAGGCGTTTTTGCACGATCACACCCAGTTTGCCGAGGAGCCGTTCACCCTGCCCGGCCCCGTAGGGCAAACGGCGGGTCACGTAACGCTGTGGCCCCACCGCACCGGCACGGACGGGTTTTACATCTGCCGCATGCGCAGAAAAAACGAGGAGACCCTATGATCGATCTGAAATCCAAGTCGCCCCCGGAGATCACGGAGCTTTTGTGCCAACTGGGGGAGCCGGCCTTCCGGGGCAGACAGGTATTTACATGGCTCCACCGGGGCGTGCGCAGCTTTGAGGAGATGAGCAATCTGCCCCTTTCGCTGCGGGAAAAGCTGGCGCAGCAATGCTTTGTCAGCGCGCCCACCGTTCTGCGCAAGCAGGTGTCGCAGCTGGACGGCACAGTGAAATATCTATGGCAGTTGTCGGACGGCAACTGCATTGAAACGGTGTTGATGCACTATCACCACGGCAACACGGTGTGCATTTCCTCGCAGGTGGGCTGCCGGATGGGCTG
>JAFTBL010000178.1 GCA_017455225.1 Oscillospiraceae bacterium | reverse complement strand
GCGGCCCCGCCGGCGATGGCGGTCTCCCGGCAGTCGTGCCACAGGGAGAACACGGACCCCATGGCGATGTTGCACATGCCGCCGGTCTCCTCGTGCATCCGCTTGCCGAAGGTGAGGACCTCCAGCAGCTCTTCCATCACCGCCACCGGACCCTTCCCGGCGTTCTTGTTCAGGGTGCAGGCGTTGTTCACGCCGCTGTACTCGTGGTAGATGTCGCAGGCGCGGTTGTACCGGTCCATCATGTCCTCGGCCACGGCGCACAGCTCGTCGAATTCCCGGGCGGGGCCGTAATAGGTGATGGTGGTCACGGTGTCAAAATATGTATAATAGGTGACGGTGTTCTTGCGCGCGCTGCCGCAGCCCGTGCAGCAAAACGTCAGCGCCAGGGCCAGGGAGAGCGCCGCCGCCCTCCGGAGAGTTCTGCCCATGGGGGAGGCCCCTTTCATTTTGTCGTTATTCACAGTTTACAATATACCCGGAAAAAAGTAAAATGTCATCACTTAAATCAGAAAGGATACCGCCGATGAGATCTCCCGCTGTCTGTTTATTGACGGTTTTGTTGATCACACTTCTGCTTGTCGGCTGCGGCGCCGCGGCACAGGAACCCCAGACCCCCGGGGAGACTGCCGCGCCGGTATCGGCAGCTCCGGGCTTCCGGGCGGAGTTTTTGTCCACCGGGAAATCTGACTGCACGGTGCTGTGGATGGACGGACTGGTGGTGCTCATCGACACCGCCGATGCGGACGACTATGACGCCGTCGCCGAACTGCTGCGCTCTTATGGGGTGGAGCGCATCGATTACATCATCCTAAGCCATTATGACAAGGACCACATCGGCGCCGCGCCGATGCTCCTGCGCAGCTTTGAAGTCGGCGCGGTGCTGCGCACGCAGTACACCGAGAAGAGCAGCGAGTTCAACGCTCTGGTCCGGGCGGAGGAGGCAACCGGCACCCCCGCTGTCATCGTGACGGAGGACTACTATATCACCACGGAAAACGGCTGGATCCTCATCGACCCGCCGGACAAGGACTACGAGGACGACAACAACAACACCCAGCTCGTCACCGTGTGCTACAACGAACACAGCCTGCTCTTTCTCGGCGACGCAAAAAAGGCGCGGCTGGAGGAGTTCCTCCCGCTCGCACGGGACGGCTACGACCTCATCAAGCTGCCCCACCACGGCGACAGCAACAAGGCGCTGCTCTCGCTGCTGCGCTCCGCCCCGCCGATCTGGGCCGTGGAGATGATCTCTCAAAACGAGATCGTGGAGAGCGACCTGCTCGAGGTGCTCGAAAAATACGGCGTTACGCTCTATTGCACGGTCGACGGCCCCGTGCACATGACCTGGGAGGGAACGGGGTTCTCTGTTACGCAATAAACGCATCAACCGCCCGGCAGACCGGGCGGTTGGTGCATTAAAAATTACGTTTTCTTTTCAAACGAAAAGCCGCAGTGGCGGCAGGTGATGCGGATGCGCCCCTTGCCCTTGGGCACGCGCACCGTGCGGCCGCAGCCGGGGCATTTGAAGAACGCGTAGTCCCTGCGCTGCCGGAAGCAGTCTATGCGCAGGGCGAACCAGTCGGCCGCGGGCTGCACCAGCTGCAGATACCGCTGATTTTCCAGCTGCCGCCGGGTGAGGTTTTTCGACAGGATGCGGAAGTAGGTCCATCCGACCACCGCCAGCGCCAGGGAGACGAGCAGGTTGGTGACGACGCCGTCGGCCACCGTGCGCACCAGCAGGGCGATGATAAGGAGCAGACAGCCGCACACGGAGGCAAAGCGCCCCAGCGCGTCGGGGCCATAGCGCCCTTCCATAAAGCGGGAGCGGGACACACGCCCCTGATCGAACCGCCTCACGTCTATATCCCCCCTCTATGCCGGATCATTTTCTAAGTTTAGAGCATAATAAT
>JAFTBL010000177.1 GCA_017455225.1 Oscillospiraceae bacterium | reverse complement strand
GTCGGCGGCTGCAACGGCAATCTGAAGGCCATCGCCAAGCTGGTGGACGGCTGGACGGTATCCCAGATCGAGGAAAAGCTGCGGGGCAACACCTGCGGCCCCCGTCCCACCTCCTGCGCCGACCAGCTGGCCATCGCCGTGCGCCGCGCCTATGACGAGACCCACGCCGCGTGAGCACAGAAGATCGGAATCAAGCAAACGCCCCCGGGCGCCCTCCCTGCAGAGGGTGCCCGGGGGTCGGTTTTTTCATCGGGCGATCATTCGTCCGTGGGCGCGTCCTCGGCGTTTTGGCGCGCCTTGCGCTTTCTGCGCCGCTGCTCGCGGTTGTTTGCTTCCGAGGCGAACAGCTCCACCGCCGCGTCGGTCAGCTCGTCCGGCCAGACCCGGCCGCTGTGCACCACGTCCGCCCAGGGGCACAGCGTTTGGTATTCGTCGTCGAACACGATGGTGTAAGGCGGGCCGCAGCGGTCGTTGACCGACCTGTACAGGTGCCTGCCTTCGTACATCAGGATCGACGCGTCGCCTTCGGTCATCCGCCTGTCCAGCCGGTCAAAGATCTCCTCCGTCAGCTCGTAGAGGCTGTAATCCTGTCCCCCGCCGCATTCACCGAAGCACCGCCCGGTGTCCTCCTCGCGGCAGGCTCTCCAGCCGGAGCCTTTTTCCATTCCATGCCTCGCGCCCCTTTCCGCCGGGCAGACCGCCCGGCCTTTTCATCCCCAGTATGCCATAAACGGGCGGCATTTGCAATCCCATCCCGGATCGCGGAGACATGAAAAAGTACGCCGAAGTATGTGCCCGTTTCTGTTCTCTTTTCACTCTTCTCTCTTCACTGGAAAAAGTCGCGGCGGAGGACGGAGAGAAGAGAGAAAAGTAAAAAGTGAAGCGTGAAAGGTACAAAAAGAAAAAGCCGCTGGCGCGGCTTTTTCTTTCTGGTGGAGATGAGGGGAGTCGAACCCCTGTCCGAAAGCGCTTTGACAAGACTTTCTCCGGCCGCAGTCAAGTTTCTGCGTTCCCTCCGCGTAAAGGCACCTGACAGACTTTACGCTTCAGTAGAGTCATGATGCGTGGGCGGGGCAACTCTTACCCGCCTCACGGACGCCGCATCAACGACGCCTTCCCCGGCCTGCGGCCTCTCCGGTTCAGACGGTCACTGCGTTACGCAGCGACGGCAACAGTATCAGTGTTGTCAGTTATTTTTTAAGCTGCCCGTTTTATGGTGGCCAGGCGCCACCGCCCGCTTATCCGGCCTCCACACCCCCGTCGAAACCGGTACATCCCCAGATGGAGTATTTAAAAAGTGATCCTTATCATGCTTTTGCGTGTTGAAAAAAACGGAAAACCAGTTTTGACTCAAGAAAGAAGTGCTACCAGATTTACGACCATGAAGAGCAGGCCCAGAAAACCCAGTGCAGCGGCGATGCCATACCCGTCCCGGAGGGTACCGTCTACATATAATCGCCGGGGATCAATCCGACAGTAGTGCATCTTTAGACGGGGCAACAGGGGACTGTCCAGCTCGTACTCGTCATGGTGAAAGCTTTTGCCGTATGTCTCCCCGCCCACCGTAAAGACGTATTCGTAATATACGATCGGTTTGTGGTGAGCGCGGCTGACAACAAAGATCATCCCGTCCACCGTGCGAATGCGCGCTTTCTCGCCGTCCGGGATGCGTCTGTAATTCCGCAAGAAGCCGGTCGTTGGCTCAAACAGGGAAGAACGCCAGCGGTACAGCAGTACACAGGCACCGATAATCATCCCGGAAGCTATGACAAGTATGATGATGAACATGACGTCGTTGAAGGAGGGCATCACTCAGCTCCTCTCATCGGTTTCTGATCGGCGTCCCCGCCGCCGAAAAAGCGGGGTGAGCACTATTTCAGTCCCGATACGGATCCGGCAGCTTCTCCGGCGCCGGGTACTCCACGCCCTGCGTGTCCACGGTGACAGACTTCATCACCTGGGGCTTCTTGGGCTTGTTGGTGAACATGTCCCGGGGCACGGAGGCGATGGCGTCCACCGTGTCCATGCCGTCGATGACCATGCCGAAGGCGGCGTACTGCCCGTCCAGATGGGGCGCGTCCTTGTGCATGATGAAGAACTGGCTGCCGGCGCTGTCCATGTCCTGCGCCCGCGCCATGGATAAAACGCCCCGGGTGTGGCGCAGATCGTTGGGCACGCCGTTGGCGGCGAACTCGCCCTTGATGCAGTAGCCGGGGCCGCCGGTGCCGGTGCCCAGCGGGCAGCCGCCCTGGATCATGAAGCCGTAGATGCAGCGGTGGAAGATCAGCCCGTTATAAAACCCGCTGTTTGCCAGCGCGATGAAGTTGCGCACGCTCTGGGGCGCCACCTCCGGGTACAGCTCGGCCACGATCTTGCCGCCGTTTTCCATTTCAATGGTGACGATAGGATTGCTCATAAGTCGTTTCCTTTCGGATCTGGATTTAACCAGTTATTCAACCGTCAGACCGTGACCGGCCAGCCAAACCTCCAGCAGATCACGCTCACTCATGTTGGACTCCACGCACAGCAGAGTCTTGCCGTTTTCGTCCTTCAACAGCCACTCGCCCAGCAGGTTGCGGCGCACGGAGCGTATCTGAGAGGCGCTGACGGTGGTGCGGATGCGGTTGCTCATCATGTCCTTTTCTGAAATAGTGGAGCCTTCCACCGTAAGCGTGTGATTCTTCCGGAAGATCAGAAACCAACCAATCACCAGCATCAGACACATGGCGGCTATTGGCACGGCAAGACCGAGAATGCGGCTATGGGGCAGCACACCTCTGTTCATAAGCTGCAAGATGAGGTACATCACAAGAACCGGCGGAACCATTGTCAACAGCAGATACTTCATGCGTCCGAAACCGCCGCCAACTGTCATCACAAAAGATTTCTCATTCCCGCTGTGCATTTCCATGGAGCACGCTCCTTATCCTCTGTTTTTCTCCCGCGCGGCCCGCTCCATCTCCCGCTTGGCGTCACGCTGGGCGATGGCGGCGCGCTTGTCGTAATTCTTCTTGCCCCGGCACAGGCCCAGCTCCACCTTCACCCGGCTGTCCTTGAAATACACGCTCAGGGGGATCAGAGCGTAGCCGTCCTGCTTTTGCAGGGCGTGCAGCTTGCGGATCTCCCGCTTGTGCATCAAAAGCCGCTTGGGGCGATCCGGGTCCCGGTTGAAGATGTTGCCCTGCTCGTAGGGGGAGATATGCAGGTTGTAGCAAAACAGCTCCCCGTCCTTGGTCTGGCAGTAGCTGTCCTTCAGGTTGAGCGCGCCGCCCCGGATGGACTTGACCTCCGTGCCGAACAGCTCGATCCCCGCCTCGTACCGATCCTCCACGAAATAGTCGTGGAACGCCTTGCGGTTCTGCGCCGCGGTCTTGACGCCTCGCTTTTCCATGAAGGACCCTCCTCTCCCGCGTATCGGAGGCTCATTATAGCATATCGGGGCGGCGATTGCAAGAAAAAACCGGGCGAAGCCGTCACACGCTCCACGCCTCCGTCTCCGGCGCCAGCACCACCCGGACGGCCGGCGGCGCCTCCTGCACCAGCGACTTCTCCAGCGCCGCCAGCTCCCGCAGCAGGGCGGCCAGCTCCTTCACGTCCTTCACGCTGACCTCGCCGTCCGTCTCCGCCCGGCTCATCATGGCGGCGGCGGCACACTGTAGCTGCCGGCAGGCCTGCGCCAGCCGGGGCCTCACGTCCGGCCGCCCGGCGCCGTTCCACCGCTCCTGCCGGGCGTGGCGGCGCACCGTGTCGACGCTGACGCCGTAACGCTGCGCCAGCGAGGCCGGCTCCTCGCCCTGCTGGTACCGGCGGCGCACCTCGTCCCACGGCACGGCGGGGCGGCTCATCGTTCCGCCTCCCGTCCTACCGCAAAGGTGTAAGGTGAAAATACTTGCCGGGCGTAGTCTGCAAGGCAGTCCGGGCAGATCGTCTCGCCGTTGATGCGATAGGCGGTCTCGCCCCGGTACAGCTCGCCGCCGCACAGATCGCATTCCGCCACGGGCACGTCGTCGTAAATGGGAAAACGCATGGTGAACCCTCCGTTTCCAAAAGTCGTTCACCTTCGGGGAAGCAGAGGGGGAGGCGTTGCCGTGCCTGTTGCCCTCCACCGGGCAACAGCGAAAAATCACAGCCCCAGACACACGGCCTTCAGCGCCGCCGCCACCGTTTTCGCGTCGCTCAACGCGCCGGAGAGCGCCTGCTGCGCCAGCTCCTCCAGCGGCATCCACTCACATTCCAGAAACTCGTCCTCATCGGGCTGAGGGGCGGCAAAGGTCAGCTCCCGCGCCAGAAACAGGTGCAGCACCTCGTCGTAGCATCCGGGGGAGGGCAGCAGCGTGCCAAGGCTCTCCCAGTGCCCGGCCTCGGCGCCTACCTCCTCCCGCAGCTCACGCCGGGCGGCGGCAAGGGGGTCGTTCTCGCCCGGCTCCAGCTTGCCGGCGGGGATCTCCGTCAGCACACGGGAAAAGGCGTAGCGGTACTGCCGCACCACCGCCGCCCGGCGTTTGTCGTCCAGCGCCAGAATGGCCACGCCGCCGGGGTGGGTCACGATCTCCCGCCGGGCGGTCTTGCCGTTGGGCAGCGACACCTGATCCACGTGCACGCCCACGATGCGCCCCTGATAGACCTCCTGCCGGGAAAGAGTGCGTTCCGTCAGATCCATGCGATCATCTCCTTTTTGCCCATTGTACCACACCCGGCGGCAAAAGAAAAGTTTTGCTGTTGCCCTGCGGAGGGAAACAGCGAAGGCAACCGCGGCTCGTTTTTGCCCGAAGGCATCCGGCGAGGAAAAGAAAAAGGAGGACAGCCAATGGATGCGCAAATATCTGTAACGGGCGCTTTGTTGCGCGAAAGTGCCAGCTGTAACAGCAGCCACAATCCAATCACAGCCAAAAACGCAAGCTCAACCAAGGAAGTTGGTGCCGGCGGCGAAGGGAGGGCGCCATGGACACGGTGATCCGGATCGAGCGCCCCAACCCCCGGCAGCGGGAATTTCTGACCTGCCGGGCCAAATACGTGGCCTTCGGCGGCGCCCGGGGCGGCGGCAAAAGCTGGGCGGTGCGCACCAAGGCCAAGCTGCTGGCGCTGGGACATGGCGGCATCCGCATCCTGATCCTGCGGCGGACGCTGCCGGAGGTGGAGAGCAACCACCTGCGCTTTCTGCGCCCGGAGCTGCAGGGCGCAGCGGAGTACCGGGCGGGGGAGCGGCAGTTCCGCTTTGTCAACGGCAGTGTCATCGAGTTCGGGTACTGTGCCTGCGACGGCGATCTGGATCGCTATCAGGGGGCGGAGTACGACGTGCTGTTCATCGACGAGGCCACCCAGTTCCGGGAGGAATGGCTGCGCAGTCTGGCGGCCTGCGTCCGGGGCGTGAACAGCCACCCCAAGCGGATCTACTACACCTGCAACCCCGGCGGCCCCGCCCACGCCTACATCAAGCGGCTGTTCATCGACCGGCGCTTTGAGCCGGGGGAAAAGCCGGAGGACTACGTCTTCATCCCCGCCCGGGTGACGGACAACACGGCGCTGCTGCGGGCCCAGCCGGGCTATATCGACCAGTTGAAGGCGCTGCCGCCCAAGCTGCGCCGGGCGTGGCTGGAGGGACGGTGGGACGTGTTCGAGGGGCAGGTGTTTCAGGAGTTCACCGACGACCCCGACCACTACCGGGATCGCCGCTTCACCCACGTGATCGAGCCCTTTGAGATCCCCCGGTCGTGGAACGTGTACCGCAGCTACGACTTCGGCTACGCCAAGCCCTTTTCCGTGGGCTGGTGGGCGGTGGATCACGACGGCACGGTGTATCGCATCGCCGAGCTCTACGGCTGCACCGAGGTGCCGGACGAGGGAGTGCAGTGGCCGCCGGACCGGCAATTCGCCCGCATCCGGGAGATGGAGGAGGAACACCCCGACCTGCGGGGGCGGGACATCTTCGGCGTGGCGGATCCCGCCATCTGGGACGCCAGCCGGGGCGAAAGCATCTATGAAACGGCACTGAAATACCGCATCTACTTCACCAAGGGCGACAACCGGCGCATCCCCGGCTGGATGCAGCTGCACTATCGCATGACCTTTGACGGCGAGGGCTATCCCCGGCTGTACGTGTTCAACACCTGCCGCGCCTTCATCCGCACGGTGCCGGCGCTGCTGTATTCGCCCACCGCGCCGGAGGACGTGGACACCCGGCAGGAGGATCACGTGGCGGACGAGAGCCGCTATTTCTGTATGTCCCGCCCCGTGACGCCGCTGCGCCGGGAGGAGCGTCCCTTCGACACGGCGCTTTTCCGGCGTTGACAGAAGTGGTATACTGATTGGGAAGAGGAAAGGAGGCGGACGGGATGGAGCTGAACGCGTCATCGGTGGGCGCCATGCTGCCCCGGCGTGACCCGGCGGGACACAAGGGAGACTTCGGCACGGCGCTGTGCGTCTGCGGCAGCGTGGGCTATACCGGCGCGCCGATGTTCGCCTCCCGCGCCGCCGTGCGCACCGGCTGCGGGCTGGTGTATCTGGCGGTGCCGGAGCAGATCTGGCAGGTGGCGGCGGTGAAATCGGACGAGGCCATGGTCTTTCCCGTGCCCGGCCGGGACGGGCGGCTGTGCCTTGCGTCCGAGGCGCCTGTGCGGGCCATGGCGGGCAAATGCGACGCAGTGCTGCTGGGCTGCGGCCTGGGCCGGGGCGAGGAGACGGATGCGCTTGCGCGGCGCCTTCTGGAGCTGCCGGCGCCTCTGGTGCTGGACGCCGACGGCATAAACGCGCTGGCGGGGCATATAGATGAACTGGAACGCCGCCGGGATCGGGTGACGGTGCTGACGCCCCACGAGGGGGAGTTTGCCCGTGTGGGCAGCCTCGCCGCCGGGCGGGAGGCCGCCGCCGCCGATTTTGCCGCACGGCACGGAGCCTATCTGGTGCTGAAGGGGCCGGGCACGGTGATCGCCGCGCCGGACGGCCGTCTGGCGGTGAACCCCACCAGCAACTGCGGCATGGCCAAGGGCGGCAGCGGCGACGTGCTGGCGGGCATGGTGGTATCGCTTCTTGCCCAAGGGGCGGAGCCGTTTGCGGCTTGCTGTGCCGCCGTGTATCTCCACGGTCTTGCGGGGGATCTTGCAGCGGCGGAGTTGACCCGGCGCGCCATGACGCCCGGCGATATGATCGGGTACATTCCCAGAGCGTACAGAGAGATCGAGGGATAGAGGAACAGCCTTCCGGAAACGGAGGGAGTATGAAAAGAACGCTTTGCGCCGTGCTGGCGGCGCTGCTGCTTTGCGGCTGCGGCGGCAAGGACCGGGCGGCGGAGGAACTGCAGGAGCGCTACGCCGCCATGGAGAAGGTCACCCTGTCGGGGCAGATCACCTGCCACCTGCCGGGCGAAAGCCGCACCTTTGCCGTGGAGTGTGCCGTGGAGGGCGACGGCGCCCGGGTCACGGTGACGGCGCCGGAGGAGCTGGCGGGCATCACCGCCCGGATCAAGGGCGAGGAGCTGACGCTGGAGTGGGACGGCACGGCACTGCCGGCAGGCCGCTCCGGCGGCGTGGACCCCTGCACGTGCCTGCCGTGGCTGCTGCGCGCGGCTGCCGACGGATACGTGACCGAGCAGGGGCGGCGCACGCTGGAGGAGATCCCCTGCTTGTGGCTGGCGCTGGACGCCACCGCTCCGGACGGGGGCAAGGTGGTGTGTCAGGCGTGGTTCGACGAGACCGCGCTCACGCCGGTGTACGCGGAATTTTACGAGGACGGAGCGCTGGCACTGTCGGTGAGGGTGACAGGCTTCACAGCGGAGGAAACAGCGCCGTAGGGCGCGGCAAATCACGGAGGAAACGAGGGAGCACCATGGATTCTACCTTACGAAGAACGTGGGCGGAGATCGATCTGGACGCGCTGGAGCACAACTACCGCGCCCTGCGCCGCCGGATCGGGGAGAACGTGAAATTTCTGGGCGTGGTGAAGGCCGACGCCTACGGCCACGGCGCGGTGCAGGTGTCCCGCACGCTGCAGTCGCTGGGCGCGGATTATCTGGCGGTCAGCAGCATCGACGAGGCGGAGGAGCTGCGCGCCGGCGGCGTGACCATGCCGATCCTTATTCTGGGCCACACGCCCCGGGAGCAGGTGGAGCGGCTGATCCGGCTGGACATCACCCAGGCGGTGACCTGCCGGGCCAAGGCGCTGGAATACAGCGCCGAGGCGGTGCGCTGCGGCGGCACGCTGCGGGTGCACATCAAGGTGGACACCGGCATGTCCCGGCTGGGCTATCTGTGCGACGGCGACCATTTTGACACCGGCGTGGCGGGCATCTGCGACGCCTGCCGCCTGCCGGGGCTGGAGGCGGAGGGCATCTTCACCCACTTCTCCGTGTCGGACGAGGAGGACGAGGAGAGCCGGGCGTATACCCGGCGGCAGTTCGACCTTTTCCGCCGGGTGGTGCAGGCGGCGGAGCAGGCGCTGGGGCGGCGGTTCGCCCTGCGGCACTGCGCCAACACCGGCGCGGTGGCCCGGTGGCCTGAAACGTATCTTGACATGGTGCGGCCGGGGCTTTTGCTCTACGGCTGCGGCGAGTTTGCCGCCGAGCTGGGCCTGCGCCCGGTGATGACGCTCAAAACCACCGTCAGCACCATCAAAACCTACGGCCCCGGCACCTCTGTCAGCTACGGGCGCAGGTTCGTCACCGGCCGTACCACCCGCATGGGCGTGCTGCCCTACGGCTATGCCGACGGGTTTTTCCGCAGCCTCTCCGACCGCTGCACGCTGATGACCGATCAGGGCCCGGCGCCCCAGCGGGGCAGGATCTGCATGGATATGTGCATGGTGGATCTGACCGACCTGCCCGGCGTGGACGTGGGGGACGAGGTGGAGATATTCGGCACGCGCAGCAGCGTCAACGCGCTCGCCGCCGCCGCCGGCACCATCCCCTACGAGCTGACCTGCGCGGTGAGCAAGCGGGTGCCGCGGGTATATTTCCGCGGCGGCGCGGAGGTGGAGCGGGAGCTGCTGCTGCGGTTTTGAGCGGTTTTTGCCGCCGTGGACTGCGTGACGCGGCCGCGGCGGGCGGCATAGGATGGAACGGGGCGGAAGATTTTTTTGCTGCGGTATAAAAGCCGCCGCTGCGTGGGACAATGAAAGTGACCCGCTTGGACGGGTACTACTTGGCCTCGGAGCGTGAACGTTGTGGATACGATAGTCAGGCGCGGTGACATTTTTTATGCCGATCTGAGCCCCGTGGTCGGCAGCGAGCAGGGCGGCGTGCGCCCGGTGCTGATCGTGCAGAACGACACGGGCAACCGCCATTCCCCCACGGTGATCGCGGCCGCCATCACCTCCCAGACGGGGAAGGCGAAAATGCCCACCCATATCCCGGTGGCGCCGGATCAGAGCGGGCTGCCCCGCCAGTCGGTGATCCTGCTGGAGCAGGTGCGCACGCTGGATAAGCGGCGGCTGCGGGAGCGGATGGGCCGGGTGGATCACGCGGT
>JAFTBL010000176.1 GCA_017455225.1 Oscillospiraceae bacterium | reverse complement strand
TGTCGAGCTTGTTGGCGACCACGACAAACCGGCCGGGCGCGCTCTTGAACCATTCCGCCATCGTAACGTCGTCGGCGGTGGGCTTGTGCCGCGCGTCCACGATCAGCACGCCCAGTGAAATGAGCCCGGGCTCGGCAAAATACTGCTCCATCAGCGCGCCCCAGCGGTCACGCTCCGCCTTGGACACCTGCGCGTAGCCGTAGCCTGGCAGGTCGGTGAAATAGAGCTTGCCGTCGATGCGGAAATAGTTGATCTGGGTGGTCTTGCCCGGCGTGGCGCCCACGCGGGCAAGATTCTTGCGTCCCAGCAGCCGGTTGATGACAGAGGATTTTCCCACGTTGGATCGGCCGGCAAAGGCTACCTGCGGCAGTGCGTCACGCACAAACGCGTCCGGCTGCGCCGCAGAGAGAACGAACTCCGCCTTGCTAAAGTTGATCGCCACAGCGCACCTCCTGCTCTGCCATCGGCATGACGCTCACGGTGGTCATGTGCTCCACCGCGCCGCGCATATCCTCAGGCACCAGCGCGGCGGCAAACACCGCGTCCACTGTTTCCACCGGCAAAAACCGCAGCGCCCGGCGCACCGTCTGGTCGATCTCCTCCAGATCCTTCACGTTGTCCTTGGGCAGGATCACCGTGGTAACGCCGCTGCGCAGCGCCGCCATGGTCTTTTCCTTCAGGCCGCCGATGGGCAGCACCCGTCCCCGCAGCGTGATCTCGCCGGTCATGGCAACGGAGGCGCGCACCTTCCGCCCGGTCAGCGCGGAGAGCATGGCCGTGGCGATGGCGACGCCTGCGGAAGGCCCGTCCTTGGGCACGGCACCCTCCGGGAAATGGACGTGGATATCCGTGGTCTTATAGAAATCCGCCGGGATGTTCAGCGCGGCGGCGCGGCTTCTCAGGCAGCTGAGGGCCGCCTTGGCGGACTCCTGCATCACCGTGCCCAGATTGCCGGTCAGCTCCAGCTTGCCGGCACCCTCCACCGCGTTGACCTCCACCACCAGTATCTCGCCGCCCACCTCCGTCCAGGCAAGGCCGTTCACCACGCCGACCTCGTCCTTCCGGCGCAGCAGATCGTCCTGATAGCGGGCCACACCCAGATAGGAATGCAGGTCATCTTCTGTAATGGTGATTGCCTTTACACCGTCTCTTACAAAACGGATCGCAGCCTTTCGACACAGCTTGCCAAGCTGCCGCTCCAGCACGCGGACGCCGGATTCGCGGGTATAGAGCCGGATCGTCCGGCGCACGGCGCCGTCGGTGATGTGAAGCTGGCTTTTTTTCAATCCGTGCTCCTTCAGCTGCTTGGGGATCAAATGCCGCTTGGCAATCTCCAGCTTTTCCTCGTCGGTATAGCTGTCCAGCCGGATGACCTCCATCCGGTCCAGCAGAGGACGGGGCACCGTGTCCAGCGTGTTGGCGGTGGTGATGAACATGACCTGGCTCAGATCCACCGGCAGCTCCACGAAATGATCCCGGAAGGCGGCGTTCTGCTCGCCGTCCAGCACCTCCAGCAGTGCGGCGGCGGGATCGCCCCGCATATCGCTGCCCAGCTTGTCGATCTCATCCAGCACCAGCAGCGGGTTCATGGAACCGCTGCGGATCAGCGCCTCGATGATGCGGCCGGGCATGGCGCCGATATAGGTCTTGCGATGACCGCGGATGTCCGCCTCGTCCCGCACGCCGCCCAGACTCAGCCGGGCCAGCTTGCGGTGCATGGCCTTGGCCACCGACAGCGCCACCGACGTTTTGCCCACGCCGGGCGGCCCCACCAGACACAGGATCTTCCCCTTGGCATCCGGGTTGATCTGCCGCACGGCGATGAATTCAAGGATCTGCTCCTTGACCTCCCTGAGCCCGTAATGGTCGCGCTCCAGGATCTCGGCGGCCCGCTTCACGTCCGCCCGGTCACGGGTGCGCTTGCCCCACGGAATGTCGAGGCAGGTGTCAAGATAGTTGCGGATCACCGAGGCCTCCGCGCTGCCGAAGGGCTGCTTGCCCAGCCGGTCCAGCTCCTTGAGGAGCTTGCCCCGCACCTCTTCCGTCAGCTTGGCGTTTTCGATGCGCCGGGCGTATTCCGCCAGCTCCTCGTCGTCGTCCTCGCCCAGCTCCTGCTGCAGCACCTTGACCTGCTCCCGCAGGATGGTGTTTTTCTGCAGGCGGCCGACCCGCTCCCGCACCTCGCGCTCCAGTCGGCTCTCCATCGAAATCACGTCCACCTCACGGGCGAGGATCTCGTTGACAACGGCAAGCCGCCGGGCGGGGTGCAGCTCCTCCAGAATGCGCTGGCGGTCCGTATGGCGCAGCGTCAGATTTTGCCCCACGAAGTCCGCCAGACGCCCCGGATCCTTCTCGTCCAGCACGGCGGACAGCGCCTCGTCGCTGAGCTGGGGCACCAGCTCGCGGTACTCGCCGAACAGCGCGTACGTCTGGCGCATGAGCGCCTCGGTGCGGGCGGAGGGACGATAGGGCGCGTCGTCGATCAGCTCCACATTGGCCTGCAGGAAGGGCTGTACCTGCCACAGGCGGCGGATCCGCCCGCGCTGCAGGCCCTCCGCCACCACACGGACGGAGTTATCCGAGGTCTTGATGATCTGCAGAATGCGGCACAGGGTGCCCACGGTATAGAGATCCTGCTCCTGCGGCTGCTGCGTGCTGATGTCCCGCTGGGTCACCAGCAGGATGCGCCTGTCGTTCTCCATGGCGTAGTCCAGCGCAAAGACGGAGAACTCACGCTCTACGTCCAGGCTGGCGGTATGACCCGGGAAAACTGTCATTCCCCGCAGAGCCAGCAGCGGCAGATTCATGGTGGTATTGTCCATATGTATTCCTTTCCCGCCGGCAATGCGGCAGATATGAACCGGGGGAGCGGCCTGTGACCTCTCCCCCGTTTATGCACTTCACGAGGCCGACGCGCCGTCACCCTCCGCCTTGCGCTTTACCTTGGCCCGCGGCGTCTGTTTGCCGGCGACATGCTCCACCAGCGGCGCGGCGCCGTTTTTCACACATTCGGCTGTGATCGTCACGGAAGAGATCGTGGGGTCGGACGGGATCTCATACATCAGCTTCGTCAAAACGCCCTCCATCACGGCGCGCAGACCCCGGGCGCCGATGTTGCGCTCGATGGCCAGATCCGCCACCGCCTCCAGCGCAGCGCTGTCAAAGGACAGCGACACGTCGTCATAGGAAAAGAGCTTCTGGTACTGCTTGACCAGCGCGTTCTTCGGCTCGGTCAGGATCCGCACCAGATCGGCGCGATCCAGCCCGTTGAGGGCGGTGATCACCGGCAGGCGTCCCACCAGCTCCGGGATGATGCCGAATTTCAGCAGATCGTGGGGCTGAACCTCCTGCAAAAGCTGGCCGGTACGACGCTCCGCCTTGCTCTCCACAACGGCGTCGAAGCCGATGCCCTTGCGGTCGGTGCGCTGCTCGATGATCTTCTCCAGCCCGTCGAAAGCGCCGCCGCAGATGAACAGGATGTTGGTGGTGTCCACCTGAATGAACTCCTGATGGGGG
>JAFTBL010000175.1 GCA_017455225.1 Oscillospiraceae bacterium | reverse complement strand
CTGCGGATGGCATATAAATCGCCTACCGTCCATATCCCCGTAAAGCCTTCCGGAACAACGTCGTCATGCTGTTCCGGAACCACCGGAAGGCAGGAATCCGCTGCTTCCCGCAACACTTGCAGCTGCGGATGGGTCACGCCGGAATTGGGATCAAATCCCCATACGGTATCAAAATCGAGATAGCCGTAATAGCTTTGCTTGGCGGCCATGGAAGCGGTAAGGGCGTTAGCACCGCCCGCGGAATCGCTGACGCTGCTGCAGCCCGTTACCGCAGTGCCGCGCAAATAGTAGCATTCTCGGAGCCGCAAATTAGAAGTATAGGTCGAATACCCGCAGATCGCACCGATTGAGGTACCGGTGATTGCGCCGTAATTAAGGCAGTGAGAGATTGTAAGATAGTAGTTGTTGCTCCTATTATGATAACCGAGTATGCCCCCCGCACAGGAAGAAGATGCTGCGACAGCCGCCGTATTGTAACAATCTGAGATCGTCAGAGCACTAATGTTGGAGTTGTAGTATCCACAAATGCCGCCTACGTAAGATGTGCCGGTAACAGTGGCAGTATTATAACACTGGGTTACCGTACCAGTCTCCACATAACCGATCAAACCGCCCACATAATTTGACGAGCCAGTTACACTGCCGCTTACAGAACAGTTCTGCACCGTACCGCTGGACATATAACCGATCAGGCCGCCTGCATAAGAACCGCTCTGAACGCTGACATCCTCCAGCCGGAGGTTTTTCACGGTGCTGCCGTTGACAAAACCGAACAGGCTGCTGTAATACTTGTTTCCTCTCGTTTGCAAGCCGGTGATAGCATGACCGTTGCCGTCAAACACGCCGGTGAACTGGTGGCTGCTGTCCGCGCCGATGGGGGTCCAACCATAACCGAGGTCAAAATCGCCATCCTCCGCGGTGGCTTCCGTCAGGTCGATATCCTGCATCAGGATATAGCTGCCGCTGAGGTCGTTGCGGACGGCATACAGGTCGTCCGCCGTCCATACGCCGGTGTAACCGTCCGGAACAGTATCCGACGCATAGACTGTCAAAGGTGCGGCGCACAGCAAAATCGCCGCCGTCAGAATAAACGCCATCAATCGTTTCATAAAAATGTCCTCCTGTAAAAAAAATATTTCTATAATTTGCCAAATATGAACTACTAAATGATTGTAACCCGAAACCGGTAAAAAGTCAATACGCCGTTTTCGGAAAAACGGCGCAGGACAACTATATCACGCATAGCCCACCCATACGGCGAACAGCATCACGGCCACGGCCACGACGGCCTCCATGGCGAACAGCTTCCAGGTGAAGCGCAGCCATTTGCCGTAGGAAACGCCGATGAGCCCGATGGCGATGATCATGATGCCGCTGGTGGGATAGAGGAGGTTCGTGAAGCCGTCCGCCATGGCGAAGGTCAGCGCCACGGTGTTGGAGCTGATGCCCATCAGGTGCGCCAGCGGGATCACCAGCGGCATCACGAGGAACGCCTTGGCGGTGCCGGAGCCGATGAAGATCTCCAGCAGCGCGATGAACAGGAAGATGATCAGGATCGCGCCGTATCCGCCGGTCTGCGACAGCGCCCCGTAGACGCAGTACAGGATCGTGTGCATGATCTTGCCCGTGTTGAGGATATAGGCCACCGAGATGACCATGAAGATCAGCGGCAGCGCCGGGGCGATGGTCCTGATGCCGGTGAGGAAGCCGGACAGCAGCTCTTTTCCCTTCATGCCGGAGAGCTTGCCCGCCAGCAGGCCGCCCGTCAGGAAGCATAGCGCCAGCCCGCCCATGGAGAGCGTGCCCTCCATGCCGAGGATGAAGTCGAGGATGATGCAGACGAACGCGCCGACCAGGCACACGCCGAAAGCCCTCGCGCCCCGGCCGGTGGCTTTGTCCGCCAGCACCGCTTCCGGGTCGGCGGAGGCGTATTTTTCGCGCAGCGCGGCGTCGCTCTCGTAGACGAGACTCTTTTTCGGGTCCCGTTCTATTTTTTTCGCGTAGGTCATCAGGAACGCCAGCAGCACCGCGTAGACCAGCGCGAACACGATCAGCCGCAGCCACAGCCCGGAGAATATCTCCACGTCGCCCGCCAATTTTTGCACCGTCATCACGTTGAAGGGGTTGAAGGTGGCGGCGGTAAAGCCGAAGGCCACCGCGACCAGGCTCATGCTCAGCCCCACGAGGGAATCCCAGCCCAGCGCCAGCGCGACGGCCACGGTGATGGGCACCAGCGTGACGCTCTCCTCAAAGATGCCGGCGGTGGAGGCCAGCGCCATGAAGAAGAACACCAGCACCGCCATCAGCAGGTATTTCCGCCGGGAGAACCGCTTGATGGCCGCCGCCACGATGTAATTCAGCACGCCCGCCCGTTCCAGCAGCAAAAACGTGCCGCCCATCAGCACGATGAACACGACGATCAGGATGCCGGTCATGCCGGTGCCGCGGGTGTCGTGCTCCACGAAGACCATCACCGGCGCGGCGACGATCTTCCACAGCGGCAGCCGGAAGTCCCTGATCGGGACGTAGACGCTGTCGGTGGTGATCTCCTCCTTGCCGGAGACCATGTCGTAGATGGTGGTGTACTCGCCGCACGGCACCACCTGCGTCAGGATCCCCGCAAAGACCCACACCGCCAGCAGGATCGCCGTGATGCCGACGATCGTCTTTTTGTTGATCTGCAGGCCCTCATTTTTTTTCTCTTCCGCCATGATGCTTCCTCCACGCAGCGCGGCGCCTCAGTGCCGCTATTGTCGCAAATCGTAAGATCATGCGGCGCGTTTGTATGCGTTGCGCCGTCTGATTACGATTGAATATACGCAATTCTATCATTATCGGGGAAGAATGTCAACATAAAATACATTAAGATGTATAATTATACACATTAAAATATAAAAGAACGCGCAGATGATTTCTACGCGTCCCCATAATAAAGCTAAATTGCTCACTTATGCTTGCAGCCAAATTGAAAACCTGCGGTTTTCAGCGAATTTAGCTGCGGCGCTGTGCGCCGATTAGTTCATCACGATCCACGGGTCCTTGAAGATCTCCTCCATCTTGCGGATGAAGGGGCTCACCTCGCCGAAGTCCAGGGCGCGGTGGTCAAAGCAGATGCACATTGGCAGGATGGTGCGTACCTCTACCTTTTCGTTTCCGTCCCCGTCCTTTACCACGGTGGGGCGGCGCTGCATGCTGCTGATGCCGATGGCGCAGATCTGGGGCGGAATGATCATCAGCATGTCCAGCGCCCCGTTGATGCCCTTGGCGGCGGCGCCTACGTTGGAGATGGTGATGGTGCCCTGCTTCAGGTCGTCGATGGTGATGCGGTCGCGCTCCGGAATGCGTTCGTACTCTTCCTTTTCGCGGCCCTTTAAGGGCGTTACCCGGTGGCGGGGGTTGGTTTTGCTGCCGTACAGCCGCTGCACCGCGCTGATCACGTGGCCGGATTTCAGCAGCTCCATCGTATCGTGGATGGAGACGGAATACAGCGCCTCGGTCAGGTTGGTGTTTTTCAGGCGGCGGTTGATGTCCTCGGTGTACTCGGTCATCTCCTTCAGCGTCTTATTGCCCATGTCCTTCATGGTGATGGTCATCATATTGCCGTCGGGCAGCGTCCACGGCACGGAGATATCGATGTTGTCAAAAAAGGTCAGCTTGCCGCGCACCAGCTTGGGCTCAAAGTGCATGTGCGCGTTGATGCGCGGGG
>JAFTBL010000174.1 GCA_017455225.1 Oscillospiraceae bacterium | reverse complement strand
TGTTTTCAAAGAACTTGTAGATGGTGAACAGGGTCTCCTGATCCAGCGCGTCGATGGGATTTTTCTTGAAGACCTCCTGCAAAAACATCTCGCACAGGGTGGTGGGCAGCTGATAGATCAGCCGGCCGATGCCCAGATTCTCGTAGTTGATGATGTAACGCTCGGTGTCGAACACCTTGCCCACCTCAATGGCGATCTGCGCCTCCTTGTAGGATTTGGCCAGATCCCGCAGATGCTGCGCCAGCGTGCCGATACCCACGAAAACGCGGTTTTCGCCGTCCACCTTCAGTGCCTCCGCGATGCGGCTGGCCACCTTTTCCAGATCCCGGGGGCCGGCGCCCACGCTCATCTGGTGGATCAGCGCCACGTCATCTTCCCCGACGCTGATGACAAAATCGTTCTGCCGGTCGGGGAACATGGTCTGGATCATCTCCAGTGAGACGGCCTCGCCCCGGTCATCCACCGGGCGGATGACGAACACGCCCCGGGTCACCTCCGCCGCTACGTGCAGTTCCTTGGCGCGCATATAGATGTCGCTGACAAGGATGTTGTCGGAGATGATGTTCTTGATGAAGGAACCCTTATCGTGCTTTTCCTCATAATAGGTCTTGGCGGCGTTCAGCGCCACCACCGCCATGGAGCACACCGTGCGCCCCACGCTGTCCTCCCCGCTGGCAAAGGCGGCGTAGTCAAAGTGACTGCCCCAGCCGGGCAGCGCCTTGAACGTCCAGCCCTCCACCGCCACGCAGGCACCCTCGGCCGCGTTGACGCTGTCCACGTATTTGCTCCACTTTTTGCCGACACCGGTCAGCTCGCTGCAGGCGATCACCGTGCCATCAGCGTCAATGACGCCGATGGTGCGATCCGTCGTCTCTTTAAACTGCAGCACCACATTCTGAAAAATCCGTCCCGACATGGCTTTTCCTCCCCGCCCGCCGTATAGGCGTTTTGTGCAAACTGTCAACCGATCCTCTATATTATATCGTCATAATCACGGTTTTGCAAGAGGTTTTTTATATATCATACAAATTTCGCCCCGCTTTTTTGGCGTTCTGTCGATAGCTTTTCACAACTCAACCGCGGAGCATCTCCACCTCCGCCGGAGTAAGCAGCCGGTACTGACCGGGCAAAAGGCTCACATCCAGCTGCAGAGGCCCCATGGAAAGCCGCTTGAGATACCGCACCGGCTTGCCCCGCTGGGCCAGCATTCGCTTGATCTGATGAAATTTTCCCTCCCGCAGCGTGACAAGGCACTCGTCCGGCGACAGCAGCTCCAGTCCGGCCGGGAGGCAGCGCAGCCCGTCACTCAGCGTCATGCCGGCGGCAAACGCCGCCGCGTCCTCCCGCGTCAGCACCCCCTCCACCCGGGCGTAATACACCTTCTCCACGTGGCTGCGGGGGCTGGTGAGGCGGTGGGACAGTGCGCCGTCGTCCGTCAGCAGCAAAAGCCCCTCGGTGTCCTTATCCAGCCGACCCACCGGCGCAAGGCCCCGCTTGCGGTACTCCGGCGGCAACAGCTCCAGCACGGTTTTGTCCCGGCCGTCCTCGGTGGCGGACACCACGCCTGCCGGCTTGTGCAGCATCACATAGGCGAAGGCCGTCAGAGACAGCGTCTCGCCGTCCACCGCAACCGTCGCCCCTGGATCGATCTTTTCCTCCGCCGACAGGATCTGCGCCCCGTTCACCGTCACGCGGCCCTGCCGCACCAATTCCTTCGCCTCCCGCCGGGACCATCTGCCCGTGGAGGACAGGAGCTTATCCAACCGCTCCATGCCGTTTCCCCTCTCCTTTTTTCTGGATTGTAGCATATTTTACGGCAAATGAAAATAGAAACTGTAATGAGGTGATCGTAATATGCAGGTCTATCATATCAAGCATTTTCGCCGCCGTCTGGCGCTGCTGGGCGCAGGCGCCGCAGTGGTGCTGGGCGCCGTACTCCTGCTGGCGGGCTGTCTGGGACGCGGGACAAAGGAGGAAGCGGAGCCGGTGAAGCTGGCGGACGTGGGGCAGCAGGTGGCGTATCTGACGCAGTTGGGCTGGCAGGTGGAGCCGGAGCCGGTGGAAACGCTGACGCTGCAACTGCCCCGGGAGCTGGCGGAGAGCTTCGGCGATTATCTGGCGCTGCAGCAGGAGCAGGGACTGCCCTTTGCCCGGTACGGCGGGCGGGAGGTGCAGCGCTACACCTACGCCGTGGCCAACTACCCCGACTACGCAGGCGCCGTGCAGGTGAATCTGTTTCTGTGCGACGGGGCGCTGATCGGCGGCGACGTGGTGGCCATGGGGGAAAACGGGTTCCAGCAGGGTCTTGCCTTCCCCGGCAAGGCGTAAAAAAAGAGGTCTGCAAATGCAGACCTCTTTTTTATGAGAAATCAATTACTCCTCAATGGCGATGACGACGCCGGAACCCACGGTACGGCCACCCTCACGGATAGCGAAACGCAGGCCGTTCTCAATGGCGATGGGGGTGATCAGCTCGACCTTCATATCCACGTTATCGCCGGGCATGCACATCTCGGT
>JAFTBL010000173.1 GCA_017455225.1 Oscillospiraceae bacterium | reverse complement strand
GCAGCGGGATCCCCGCCAGATCCAGCATATTGAGGATGCCGGGAAACGCCATCTCGTACCCCACGGAGAAGGCCACGATGTCAAAGTCGGTGATGGGGTCGCCGGACTCCAGCGCAAAAAGCGGCATCCCCGCCCGGCGCATCTCCTCCTCCATGTCGCCCCAGGGGGCGAACACCCGCTCACACCACACGCCGTCCATGTTGTTCATGACGCCGTAAAGGATCCGCATGCCCAGATTGGACATGCCGATCTCGTAGGTGTCCGGGAAGCAGAAGGCGATGCGGGTGTCCACCGCCGCCTTGTCCTTCATCACCGCGTTATATTCGCCGCCCACGTAACGCGCAGGCTTCTGCACGCGGGGCAGTATCCGCTCCAATCTCTTATCCAAGGCCGTTCTCCTATCGTAGAGTCTGCTTGTATTCTACCCTGTGCCGCACCGTTTGGCAAGTCCCAATTCCCTGACGCACGCCGCCAACAGCCCCGCTGCAGCCACCAGCAGAAAGGGGCTGCCGCCCCGGCAAAAAACCGGCACGGCCAGCCCCGCCGTCAGCGCCGCGCACACGCAGCAGCCCACCCACCGGGCGATCCGATCCGCCGCGTCCGGGTGGGTCAGATACGCGGCGATCAGCCACAAAAGGCGGCCGCCGTCCAGCGGCCTTGCCGGCAGGAGATTGAAAACGCCCAGGATGAGGTGGCTCCCGGCCAAGGGGTACAGCGCGGGGCAAAGCGTGCCCGCCGCGCCCAGCAGCGCCGCCAGCAGGAGATTCACGGCAGGCCCCGCCAGCACGGCGGCGATCTCCTTGCCGTAGGACAGGCGGCTCACGTCGCCCGTGCGCATTTCGACGCCGAACACGGTCACGGCAATCTCTTCCACCGCCACGCCCACCCGCCGCAGCGCCAGATAGTGCCCCAGCTCGTGCAGCAGCGCCGCCTGCAGCACCGTCAGAAGCGTTGCGGGCGAGGAAAACCAGATGAACGCCGCCCACAGCGCCGGCGCCGCCGGAGAAACGCGGACACGGGGCCGCTCAGCCTGCCGCGCCCACATAGTAAATCGGGTTGCAGTAGCGGTCGTCGCCGTCGTGCAGTTCAAAATGGAGGTGCGGCCCGGTGGCGCGGCCGGTCTGCCCCACTTCGGCGATCACGTCGCCCAGAGCCACCTGCTGGCGCGCCGAAGCGGTCACGGCGCTGCAATGGGCGTACAGAGTAGTATAGCCGTTGTCGTGCTGTACGATCACGTAGTTCCCCAGCTCGCTGCTCTGTGCCGACACCGTCACCGTGCCGGCGGCGAAGGCGCGGACGGGCGTGCCCTCCGGCGCCTCCAGATCCACGCCGTAGTGGAAGGCGGTCACGCCGTCGATGGGATGGACGCGATAGCCGAACCGATCCGACACCGGGGCGGACAAAGGCGGGGCGTAGGCAAAGCCCAGGATGCGCTGGCACAGCTCCACGTTGTCCGGCAGCGACGGCGCCGGCTCGTCGATCGCCAGGGGCTGGGCGCCGAACACCGCCGTATAGGCGTCGTTGAGCGCGTCGCCCACCGTGCCGCCCGGCGACACCGCCTGCCCCACTGCGGAAAACACCTCCACGAAGTCCGTGTCCTCCCCCAGCAGCGACAGCGCCTTTTGCCGGTAACGCTCCGTCGTTTCCGGCAGTACCAGCTTGCACAGCACCACCAGCATCAGCAAAACGGCGCTGGCGGCCAGCTGGAGCAACCGGCGCCTTTCGCCCCGGGACGCATTGCCCGGCTTTTTGCGGTACGTTCCGGCGGTGCTTCCGGCGCGTGGCCGCGGCGGCGCGGCTTTGCGGTGTGCGGCGGATCGGATCGGATGCTTTGCGGCCATGGTCGTCCCTCCTGCTGTAAGGTTATTGAAATGTATGAAAAAAAAGAGCGCGTTAGAATGGGTTTTACCACTTGACAGCAGGGCGGAAAATACATATAATAGAAAAGCTGTTTGACAGCATCCGGGTGTAGCGCAGCCGGTAGCGCGCTTGGTTCGGGACCAAGAGGCCGGGAGTTCAAGTCTCCCCACTCGGACCAAAAAGAAAAAGTCGCGTCAGCGGCTTTTTCTTTTTGTACTTTTCATTTTTCATTTTTCGCTCTTCTCCTTGTTCCCCTCCGTGACTTTTTCCATGGAAAAGGCTTTTTTCACAAAATAATTGAAAAAAGGTGGAAATTATGAGAGAATAATTGTGGCAATGAAGAAAACAGCGGCTCAAGGAGGCAGGCAAATGGCTTTTGCAGATGAACGCACCGTCCAAGAGTGGCTGGATCGTCTTGGCGTTTTACATGTTGAAGTCAAAAAGATGTTCGGCTGCCATTGTCTGTATTGCGACGGGCAGGCGGTCGGCTGGATTCACGACAGCGTATTGAGTTTGCGGGAGGTTGGATTATCCTATTTGCCGGATGAAATCAAACGCCCTGCCAAAGATGACAAAATACAAGAGCTGGTGATTCCTTTAGACTACGCAAACGCAGATTGGCTGCCCAAAGCGGTACAGGATACGGCGGATATCCGAAAAAAACAAAAGTAATTCTCTGTTCGTATCCAAGGGCTGCTTTTGCATCTGCTCTGTTTGGGTCGATGATCGGCGGCAGTGCCGGAATAATAGATGACGACAAACCGGTGCGCATCTGCTGCGCTTGCGGCTTTGAATTCTAACAACTTGTATTTCCCATAGGCGCGTGCTATGGACGACGCCGACGCCATTTACCTGCTGATGTTCACCTTCTTCCCGGAGGATTACCCGCTGCGGGCGCTTCCCCAGTAAGGCGTCCGGGAACGAAGCCCCACAACAAAGCCCCCAGTCTGACCGTAAGTCAGACCGGGGGCTTGTTCTTTTGCCGCGGGGAGAAGCCTCCCTTTACCCCAGCAGGGGCGCCGTTACCTTGGGGAAGTCCAGATAGGAGTCGATCTTGATATAGGGGAAATCGGAGAGGAACACGGACTCGTCGTTGCCGCCGAGGCCGTAATCGTCGCCGATATAGATCACGTTTTCATGCTGCAGGCCGTTTTCCCGGCAGTAAAGCTCCAGCGCGTACCGCTTGTCGAAGGGACGGGGCGCCATGTCGAAGGACGACGAGCCGCCCACGAACACGCAGTAATCCGGGAACGCTTCGCAGACCTCCTTATAGATGGCGCGGCGGCGGGTGCGGTCGGGATCGAAGGCCAGCTTGTCCTCCTGCTTCGCCTTGGTGCCCAGCAGCGGGAAGGTGATGCAGCCGGAGGGGTGATACTCCACGTTGTCCCCGGCGTACTCCGTAAAGCCGTATTTCTGCCGCAGCGCCGTGACGGTGCGATCCACCGCCTCCCGGTCACAGGCCACCGCGTCGTCCCGCACCAGCACCATTTCGCCCTTTTCCGGGTCGAAACGGCCGTACTGCATGCCGTAGTTGCCGATCACGTC
>JAFTBL010000172.1 GCA_017455225.1 Oscillospiraceae bacterium | reverse complement strand
CCGTCAAGATTATCAAAAAACGGCTATGCCGTTTTTTGACAAATTTTACCGGTCCTGCAGCGCGGCGCAGTCCATGGGCGCGCCCCGCAGCATGGTCAATCCGTGCTCCAGCGCCCCCAGCACCGCCTCCAGATTCTCCCGGGCGGCCTTGGGACTGCCGGGCAGATTTACGATCAGCTTCCGGTCCCGGATGCCTGCCGCGGCCCGGGAGAGCATCCCCCGGGGCGTCACTGCCATGGACGCGGCCCGCATGGCCTCCGGAATGCCGGGCGCCAGACGCTGGCACACCGCCAGCGTAGCCTCCGGCGTCACGTCGCGGGGGGCAAAGCCGGTGCCGCCGGTGGTCACCGCCAGCGCCACGTCCGCCTCCGCCGCCGCCAGCAGCGCCGCCTGGATCTGATCGCGCTCGTCCGGCACGATCACTACCCGGTCCACCGCGTAGCCTGCCGCCTCCAAAAGCCGCTGCACCAGGGGGCCGCCCTCGTCCGTCCGCTCGCCCCGGTAACACCGGTCGCTGACGGTGATCACTCTGGCCGTATACATCTGCGCTCCCTCACTTTC
The DNA here is from genome assembly GCA_017455225.1 of Oscillospiraceae bacterium. Next base: position 3,423 of record JAFTBL010000172.1, on the reverse strand, counting down.
CGAACGGGCAGACGGGATAGCGGCACTCGCCGCAGCCGAGGCACAGCCCTCCCTCGCCCATCGCCGTAAAATCACGCCGCTCCATGGCGAGCCCCGCCGCGATCCGGGGCAGTACCAGATCGAACACGGTGGCGCCGGCGTACATCACGCACCCCGGCAGACCCATCACCGGCGTGCCGTCGTCATAATAGCCCAGCAAAAACATGGCGCCCGGCAGCACCGGCGCCCCGTAGGTGACGATCCGCGCCCCGCTGCGGCGAATGGCGCCGGGGGTGTTGTCGTCCGGATCCACGCTCATGCCGCCGGTGCAGAGGATCAGCTCCGCGTCCGTATCGCGCATGGCACGGATGGCCTGCAGGATATGCTCCGTGCCGTCGTCCACCGTAACATGGGCGGTCATTTCGATGCCGTAAGATGCCAGCTTTTTCACCAGCACGGGGGTGAAACCGTCCTCCACCCGGCCGTGGAACACCTCGCTGCCGGTGGTGATCACCGCCGCCCGGCGCAGCCGGTAGGGGTGGATCGCCAGCAGGGGCGCAGCTCCCGCCGCCTGCTCCGCCGCCCGGATCAGCGCCTCGTCGATCACCAGCGGGATGCACCGGGTACCGCACAGCTTGTCGCCGGCGCGCACGGCGGTGTTGCCGCGGCGGGTGGCGATCATCAGCTGGTCGATTTCGTTCACCGCCAGCAGCCGGGCGCTGTCCACGGTGAAAAAGCCGTCGACGGCGGCGCGCAGCTCGATCTTGCCCTCCTTGACGGGGGTGGCGGTCATATGCTCGCCCCGGCACAGGGCGGCAAGGCGCTCCGCCGCCTCGTCCTCGTGGAGCATACCCGCCGTCTTTTCCCACACGTACAGATGCTCCTTGCCCATGGCCAGCAGCACCGGCACGTCCTCCTCCGTGACCACGTGCCCCTTGCGGAACCGGGCGTCCTTATACTGACCGGGAATGATCTGGGTCATATCGTGGCACAGCACGTGACCCACCGCCTCCCGGGTGGGGATCCGCTTCATCCCTTCGCCTCCTCCACGTACACGCTGTCGCCGGGGCGGACGCACCCTTCGGTCACCACCACGGCGAAAATGCCCTCCGTTGGCATGACGCAATGGCCGGTGGCCTGCCGGATGGCGCAGCCCTGATGACACTCCTTGCCGATCTGGGTCACCTCCACCACCGCCTCGCCCAGGCGCAGGCGGGTGCCCACAGGCAGCGTTTTCAGCTCGATGCCACGGGTGAGGACGTTTTCGGCAAAGTCGCCGGGGGCAAGGGTCAGCCCCATGGCGCGCATGGTGTCCACGCTCTCCTCCGCCAGCAGGCTCACCTGCCGGTGCCAGTCGCCGGCGTGGGCGTCGCCTACGATGCCGTGGTGCAGCTTCAGCTGGGCGCAGGGCACCGGACGCTTTACCACGCCCTTTCGGTCGCTGATACAGACTGCGACTATTTCTGCCATGCTTCGCCCTCCCTTTGCCACAGGCCGCTCTTACCCCCGGTCTTTTCCAGCAGACGGATGCCGGTGATCTCCATGTCCTTCTGCAGCGCCTTGCACATATCGTACACCGTCAGTGCCGCGGCGGACACGGCGCTCAGCGCCTCCATCTCCACCCCGGTCTCGCCCTTGCAGCGAACGACGGCCAGGATGTCCAGCCGATCCTCCCCCAGCGCAAAGCGCACGTCCACGCCGGTGAGGGGGACGGGGTGGCACATGGGAATGGTCTCGCCGGTGCGCTTGGCGGCCATGACGGCTGCCACCTGCGCCACCGCCAGCACGTCGCCCTTGGCCACGCCGCCGGAGCGGATCGCCTCCGCCGTGGCGCTCGCCATGCGCACGGTGCCGGCGGCGGTGGCCGTGCGCACTGTGACCGGCTTGTCCGTCACGTCCACCATGCGGGCCCGGCCCTGTTCATTGAAATGGGTGAAATCCATGGTTCAGCCTCCGATCTCGTGCATGGCACGACTGGTATCGCTGCCGCCGGACGCCAGATGATGGCGGGGCGGTTTTTCCTTGATCCCCCGGCGGATCGCCGCCTCCAGCGCCGGGCCGCGCAGCCCCCGCAGGGGGATCTCGCCGCCGGAGTGAAGGCACGGCTTCAGCCGCCCGTCCGCCGTAACGCGGATGCGGTCGCAATCGCCGCAGAAGCACCGGCTCATAGGGCGGATCAGGCCCACCGTGCCCTGCCAGCCCGGCGCGCTGTACAGCTCAGCCACGCCCTGCACGCCCACGGAGCGCAGCTCCGGCACCGCCTGCAGCACCGCGTCGGCGGGCAAAAACCGCTCCCGGGGCCAGCAGGCACACTCGCCCAGGGGCATCAGCTCGATAAACCGCACGCTCACAGCCCGATCCTGCGCCAGATGCGCCAGCGCCGGGATGTCCTGCTCGTTCACGCCGCCCAGCAGCACCGCGTTCAGCTTGGTGCCGGTAAAGCCGGCCGCCTCCGCCGCGGCAAGGCCGCAGAGCACGTCCTGCAGCTCGCCGCAGCGGGTGATGGCCCGGAACCGCTCCTGATCCAGCGTGTCGAGACTGACGTTCAGCCGATCTACCCCGGCGTCCTTCAATTCCCGCGCCATGGCCGGCAGCAGCGCGCCGTTGGTGGTCACCGTCAGCTCCTCCAGCCCCGGGAGCGCCCGCAGCGCCCGGCAAAGCGTCAGGACGCCCCGCCGCGCCAGCGGCTCCCCGCCTGTCAAGCGGATCTTCTTTACACCGACTGCCACACAAGCCTTTGCGATCTCCGCCAGCTCTTCGATCGACAGAATCTCCCGGTGGGGGCGCTTGCTCACGCCCTCCGCCGGCATGCAGTACACACAGCGGTAGGGGCACAGGTCGGTGACCGACAGGCGCAGGTATTTCACCTGTCGCCCCATCTGATCCTCCATCAACTGTTCCCCTCCTTCAGCGCCATCAGTCGTCCGGCAGGCAAGCTGACGGTCAGGGTCTCCGGCGCGCCCAGCGCCGCCCACGCGCCCTTCTCCAGCTCCATACGCAGCGGGGTCGTTCCCTCCGGCGCGGAGAGCATCACGATGGTGGAAAACGCGTCGTCGATCACACGCTCCACCCGGCAGGGGATCTCGTTTTCCCCTTTGCCCGGCACGATATGGTGGGCGCGAACGCCCACCGCCGCCGCATTTGGCGGCACCGGCCCGGCAAGGCGGAGCGTCACGCCCCATGCCTGCGCGTACACCGTGTTCTCATCCAGCCGCCGGATGGGCGAGAGGTTCTTGCAGCCTGAAAGCAGCGCCGCGCTGACAGTGCCGGGATCGGACATCAGCCGCGCCACGGACTGTTCCGGCTCGGAGCGGCCGTCTGTCAGCACGCACACGCGGCTGCACAGGCGACACACCTCGCCCCGGTCATGGCTCACCAGCACCACGTCGCCGCCGTAGCGGCTCAGCGTCCGGGCAAGCTCCAGCTCCAGCTGCCACTGCAGAT
>JAFTBL010000171.1 GCA_017455225.1 Oscillospiraceae bacterium | reverse complement strand
CCCGTCAGATGAGCGCCCAGTTCCGCAGCTACGGCGCCAACATCATCTTTACCCCCGCAGGGGAAGCGGCCATCTCCCCCGAAGCGCTGGCGCAGAGCGTGGGCGCTTTCGCGGGTGCGGAACTGGAGGGCTATACCCCCTACCGGTATGAGAACTCCAAGATCCACAACATGCCGGTCACTTTGGCGGGCGTCACCTTTGACACGGTGCTGAAAACCAGTCCCTACTGGCTGGTAAACGGCGACCTGCCCACAAAGGACGGCGAAACGCTGGTGGGCGCGAAAACGGCGGAAAGCCTTGGCATCAAGCAGGGCGATACCATTTCCGCCATCCACTCCTTTGAAGTCACGGAGGGCATGGACGTCTCAAAAATTCCCTCCTATGAGATCTATACTGACCCCGAAACCGGCGAGACCTATTGCGACCACGCGCTGGACCTGACCGTGACGGGGATCCTGGAAACCGGCGGCTCGGAGGAGGACTACCTCTACGTGTCCCTGCCGGACCTCACTTACCTGACGCTGGAAGAGCGCGGTTACGACATCGTGGAGGTCAGTGTGGCCGCCATGCAGGACGCGCTGAAAAACTACGTGGAGACCGTCAACGGCCAGTCCACGGGCATCTCCGCCAAGCTTGTCAAGCGCGTCACCGCGTCGGAAAGCACCGTGCTGACGAAATTGCAGTCGCTGGTGTTCATCGTCACGGCGGTGGTGCTGGTGCTGACCATGATCTGCGTGGCCACCACCATGACGGCGGTCATCGCGGAACGCCGCCGGGAGATCGGCCTGCGCAAGGCCCTCGGCGCGTACAACTCCAGCATCGTGGGCGAATTTATGAGCGAAGGGCTGCTGCTGGGCGGCGTGGGCGGCATCCTCGGTTCCGTGCTGGGGTACGCGTTCGCGCAGGTCATCAGCATGAACGTGTTCAGCAGCTCCATCACCTTCCGCCCGCTGCTCATCCCCGTCACAATCGCGGCCTCGGTACTGGTAACGGGCCTTGCGTGCCTCATCCCCATCAAAAGCGCGGTGGAGGTGGACCCCGCGTTGGTACTCAAAGGCGAATAAAAAGGAGAATATAGTATGAGTCTGTTAGAACTGAAAGACGTTTCCAAAATATACGGCGACCTCCACGCGCTGGACCACGTAAACCTTACGGTGGAGAAGGGCGAGTGGATCGCCATTATGGGGCCCTCCGGCTCCGGCAAAAGTACCATGATGAACATTATCGGCTGCATGGATAAGCCCACCACGGGGCAGGTGATCTTCGACGGCCGTGATATCTCCAAAGACAGCAACCGCAAGCTGACGGAATACCACCGGGACAAGATCGGCCTGGTGTTCCAGCAGTTTCACCTCATCAACTACCTGAACGCGGTGGAAAACGTGATGGTGGCCCAGTATTACCACAGCATGCCCGATGAAAAAGAGGCGCTGGAGGCGTTGGAGCGGGTGGGCCTGAAGGACCGCGCCAAGCACCTGCCCAGCCAGCTTTCCGGCGGCGAGCAGCAGCGCGTGTGCATCGCCCGGGCGCTGATCAACTCCCCGGAGCTGATTTTAGCGGATGAGCCCACCGGCAACCTGGACGAAGCCAACGAGAACATCGTGCTGGATATCTTCCGCCAGCTGCATAAGGAGGGCACCAGCCTCATCGTCGTTACCCACGACCCGGAGGTGGGCGAGGTGGCCCAGCGGATCGTCCGGCTGGAGCACGGAAAGATCCTGTACGACAAAAAGAACGAGCAGTTTGCGGAGCAGTAATATACCGTAGCACGCAGCCTCAGCTGCGTTTTTCTGCGCAAATGTTATAGGGAGGAAAAACAAGATGAAACATAACGGATTGATCAAAGCCGCTGCTGCGGCTGCCGCGTTGCTGCTGGCGGCGTCTTCGCTGGCGGGCTGCGGCAAGACCAGAACGCCCGCCGCCGTCAACTACGCCGACGGCACTTATACGGGCAGAAGCTCCGATTTCCAGGCGGATGAAAGCGGCAACGGCGCGGGCTACGGCGAGGTGGAGCTCACCGTCAGCAATAACCGTGTGGTGGCCTGCACCTTCGCCCTTTACGAGCTGGACGGCACGAAGAAGGATGAGACCTACGGCGCGGGCCTTTCGCAGGAAAACCGCCTGAAGGCGCAGAAGGCCGTGCAGGCGGCGGACAAATACGCCCAAAGTCTGGCGGAGCAGGGGAGCCTTGAGGGGGTGGACGCCATCAGCGGCGCCACCATCTCCCACAGCGAATTTATAGAAGCGGTCAACGACGCCCTCAGCAAGGCCGCCGCGAACTGACCGGGTAACAGCCATGAAACACAGACGTATCGCCGCCCACGCGCTGGGTACGGCCGCCGCCGTCTTTCTGCTGGCCGTGCTGCCGCTGCTGACGCAAGTGCCCCTCACCGGCCAACCGGTGGACGCGTTGAGCAGCGCCACTCTGGTGCTGCCGGATCAGCCTTCGGGGGAGTTCTACGTGCTGCTGAACACCTCCCTGCATACGGATACGCTGGCGGACTGGCGGCAGTTTTTCACCGGGGAAGCCCTCCCCGTGATCTTTGAGGATCTGCGCTGTTCCGCCGCGAAAGGGGACGTCTCCGGCGTGCAGCTGGCCCAGCGCTTTCAGGCCCAGCTGCCGGAAAACCAGATGCGGCTGCGCACGGAAAACGCCACGCTGCTGGTCTCCAAAATCGAGGCCGGCCGGCTGGACGCGGCGGTGCTCTCCCTCGAGATGGCGGAGGCGCTGCAATTGCGCCCCGAAATATTAAATGGCGTAACGGTGATCACGGTGACGGGAGGCGACGCGGTATGAGAAAGCTGAATATGGCCCTGGTGGCCGCCATGATGGCCGCCTTCCTGGCCCACGCCATCATGGGCTCTATGCGGCTGTTCGGGGGCGATTCCGCGCCCGTCGCCGCCGTGGCCTGGGTCACGCTGGCGCTGGCGGCGGCCCACGCGGCCGTCACAACCGTCTTGACCGCGCAGACGCTCCATGCCCGCCGCCGCTCCGGCGCGGGCTATTTCAAGGACAACAAGCTGTTCTGGGTCCGGCGGATCAGCGGCTTTGCCATCCTCATTCCGCTGGTGATGCACCTGGTCATCTTCCGTTCCGCCAACGCCGACGTCTACCGTCTGCAGGTGTTCACCGCCGGGCGGATGATCTCGCAGATCCTGCTGGTGCTGGCCATCGCGCTGCACGTGCTGACCAATATCAAACCGGTTCTGATCGGCCTGGGTGTGAAGGACAATAAGGCCTTCGCGGTGGATCTTCTGCTGGTGCTGTCTGTGCTGTTGCTGCTGTTTGCCGCGGCCTTCGCGGTGTATTACGTCCGCTGGGCGGCGGTCTGAGGTGACGGGTATGGAACAGAACAAACAGGTAAACGTGGTCGGCGCGGGGCTGGCGGGCCTTGCCGCCGCCATCACGCTGGCGGAGCAGGGGGTAAAATGCCGCCTGATCTCCGCCCAGCCCTCCGAACGGGCCCAGTCCGTGCTGGCGGAGGGCGGCATCAACGCGGCGCTGGATACCATGGGCGAGCACGACACCCCCGCCGAGCACTTTGCGGATACCATGCGGGGCGGCTGTTATCTGGAGGCGGAATCCTCTGTGCGCAATCTGACGGACCACGCCCCGGAGGTGGTCCGCTGGCTGGTGCGCCTGGGCGCGCCGCTGATGGCCAAAAACGGCCAACTGATCCTGCGCAACTTCGGCGGGCAGAAGAAAAAACGCACCGCCTACGCCAAAAGCAGCACGGGCAAAATGATCATGACCGCGCTCATCGACGAAGCGCGCAAGCAGGAAGCAGCGGGGCGGATCCGCCGGTATCCGCATCACGAGCTGTCCGCCGTTTG
>JAFTBL010000170.1 GCA_017455225.1 Oscillospiraceae bacterium | reverse complement strand
GCGCAGGCGCTACGCGCCCGACGGCAGGACGCTGCCCATCTTCGGCGAGCGGATCGAGACGCCATTCGGCCCTGCCGCCGGGCCCAACAGCCAGATGGCGCAGAACATCATTGCCGCCTACTTCGCCGGCGCGCGGTTTTTTGAGCTGAAGACCGTGCAGAAAATGGACGGCGCGGAGCTGGCCGCCTGCGTGCCCCGCCCCTGCATTCTGGCGGACGACGAGGGGTACAATCAGGAGTGGTCCACCGAGCTGACCGTGCCTCAAGCCATGGAGGAATACATCAAGGCATGGTGTGCGCTGAAGCTCCTCAGCCGCGTGTACGGTCTGGGCGACCCGGAGGGCTTCGTGTTCAACATGTCCGTGGGCTACGATCTGGAGGGCATCCGGGGCGAAAAGGTGAACGCCTTTCTCGAGGGCATGACGGACGCACGGCGCACCGCCGTGTTCCCCGCCTGCCTTGACACCCTGCGCCGCCTCTTCCCCGCCCACGCGGATTACGTCGACGCCATCTCACCCCGCGTCAGCCGCTCGGTGACGCTGTCCACTCTCCACGGCTGCCCGCCGCAGGAGATCGAGCGCATCGCCTCCTACCTGATCGGCGAAAAGCACCTGCACACCTTCGTCAAATGCAACCCCACCATTCTCGGCTATGAAACCGCCCGCTCCATCCTCGACGGCATGGGCTACGACTACGTGGTCTTTGACGACCACCATTTCCGCGAGGATCTCCAATGGGCGGATGCCGTGCCCATGTTCGAGCGGCTGCAGGCGTTGGCGGACGAAAACGGCGTGGAATTCGGGCTGAAGCTGTCCAACACCTTCCCTGTGGACACCACCCGGGGCGAGCTGCCCGGCAGCGAGATGTATATGTCCGGCCGGGCGCTGTTCCCGCTGACCATCGAGATGTGCCGCCGCGTCAGCGCCCAGTTCGGCGGGCGGCTGCGGCTTTCCTTCGCCGGCGGCGCCGACGCCTGCAACGCATCCAAGCTGTTTGCCGCCGGCATCTGGCCCATCACCGTGGCCACCACCATTCTCAAGCCGGGCGGCTATAACCGGCTGCGGCAGATGGCAGAGTCTGTAAAGGATATTCACTTTACACCATTTGAAAAAACCGATACGAACGCCATTTCTGACATGGCAGCAGCTTGCCGCACCGACCCCCACCACCTGAAGCCCATCAAGCCGCTGCCCCGGCGCAAGAGTGAGCTGGGCGTGCCGTGGACGGACTGCTTCAGCGCCCCATGCAAGGGCGGCTGCCCCATCGAGCAGGACATCCCGGAGTACGTGGAGCTGTGCCGCAAGGGGCTGTACGCCCCGGCGCTGCGGCTGATCATGGAGCGCAATCCCCTGCCCTTCATCACCGGCACCATCTGCGCCCACCGGTGCCAGAACAAATGCACCCGGAATTTCTACGAGGAATCGGTGCAGATCCGGCAAACGAAGCTGCAGGCGGCGGAGCGGGGCTATGAGGCTGTGCTGGCCGCTCTGGAGCGCCCGGCGCCGGTAAGCGGCAAAAAGGCCGCCATCGTGGGCGGCGGGCCCACCGGCATGGCGGCGGCGTATTTTCTGGCCCGGGAGGGCGTGAGTGTGACCGTGTTTGAGCGGCAGGCCACGCTGGGCGGCGTGCCCCGCCACGTGATCCCCTCCTTCCGCATTTCAGACGAGGCCATTGAAAAGGACGTGTCCTTCCTGCGCAAGCTGGGAGTGGATATCCGCTGCGGCGCTCCCGCTCCCGCGGTGGCTGAACTGAAGACCATGGGCTATACCCACATTCTGTTCGCCACCGGCGCGTGGAAGGCCGGGCGGCTGGACATTCCCGGCGACGTGGCCGGGGTGATCGGCTGGATGCAGGGCGTGAAGTCCGGCGCCATCGGCGTGGGCGGCAGCGTGGCCGTGGTGGGCGCGGGCAACACCGCCATGGACGCGGCGCGGCTTGCCAAACGCAGCGGCGCCGACCGCGTGACCATCGTGTACCGCCGCACCAAAAAGTATATGCCCGCCGACGAGCACGAGCTGGCGCTGGCCATCGCCGACGGCGTGGAGTTTGCCGAGCTGGCGGCGCCGGTGCGGCAGGAGGACGGCGTGCTGGTCTGCGAGCGCATGGCGCTGGGCGAGCCGGACGCCTCCGGCCGCAGGAGCCCCGTGGGCACCGGCGAGACCTTCACCGTTCCCTGTGATCTGGTGATCTCCGCCGTGGGCGAGCAGGTGGAGCGCCAAGTGCTGGAGGAGAGCGGGATCGAGCTGGACGGCAAGGGCCGCCCGGCCTTTGCCACCAACGTGCCGGGCGTGTACGCCGCCGGCGACGTGCGCCGGGGCCCCGCCACCGTGGTGGAGGGCATTGCGGACGCCACCGCCTTTGCCGAGGCCGTGCTCGGCCGCACCCACGCCTACTCCATCCCCGCCGCCGCCAAAGTCACCGCCGCCGAGGCCGCCGGGCGAAAGGGCGTTCTCCGGGCTCCGGCGCCCTGCGACGGCGAGCGGTGTCTGCAGTGCTCCACCGTGTGCGAAAACTGCGTGGATTCCTGCCCCAACCGGGCCAATGTATCCGTGACGCTGGCGGACGGACGGCGGCAGATCCTGCACGTAGACCGGCTTTGCAACGAGTGCGGCAACTGCACCGCCTTCTGCCCCTACGACTCCGCCCCCAGCCGCGACAAGTTCACGCTGTTCGCCTCGGCGGAGGATCTGGCGTCGTCAAAGAACGCCGGCGCGGTTTTCACGGACGAGCGGCACGTGCTGGTACGCACCTTCGGCGAGCCGAAGGAATACGACCTGCTGGGCGTGAACGATCTGCCCGGCGAGCTGGAGACGCTGCTGCTGACCGTGCGGGAGAAGTACAAATACCTGTATATGTAAAGCGGTTATGCTTTATACCAACGCATATAAAACGCTCCGGCGGAATACCGCCGGAGCGTTTTAAGCGATCGCTCACCCGCCGTAGCTGCGGGTCGCGGAGGTCTCCAGCTTGACCCACTTGGAGTAGTCCACGTCCTGCGCGTACCGGCAGAGGCACACCGCCGTCATGAAAAAGGCATCTTCCGACGCTGCCTCGTTTTGATCGGCCGTCACGTTCATCTGGATACTGTATTCGTTGCCGCGGCGGGAGAAATGGGCGTACAGCACCTCGCCGCCCTCCGGGACGCGATAACGGAAGAGATAGAGCATGACCTCCTCATCCTCCAGCAGCGTGGGCACGTATTCCGGCACGTCCTCCAACGGTACCAGCGCATCGTCGTGGGGCGCTTCCTCCGGCCGGATCCTCACCGAGATCAGGCCCGACTGCCCGTTGCCGGCCTCGAAGCAAAGATGCACGGCCGCCACCTCGCCCCAGCCGTAGCGTCCCACGCTGCCCCACAGATAGGCGGGCGCCTCCTCCGGCCAGCCCTCGGGCAAAAGCTGGGAAAGCTCCTTGTCCGTGATATACGAGCCGAACTGGGCAAAGCTGTTCTCGGGCGGTTCCTCCATACGACCGTCCAATTCGTTATACACCACCGGCCGATCCTCCGTGCTCTGCCGGGGATCTGCCTGCTCTGCGGGCTGTCCGCCGGGCGTGGCGGACGGCAGCACAAAGCGCCACACCAGCGCGCCGCCCGCCGCCAGCACCGCCACACAGGCGGCGGCCGCCACCCAGCGGCGCCACGGCCGGACGGGCGTTTCCCTTGCCTGGGCCACGTATTGCTCCTGCGCCTCGCCGATGGCGCTGTTCAGATCATCCCTTGTCATAGCCATTCCTCCTTTTGCAAGTAAGCCGCCAGCTTCTCCCGGGTGCGCTTGCAGCACATCTTCACCCGGCTCTCGCTCCAATGAAAACGGCGGGCAATATCGGCCACGCTGTCATAATACCAATAGCGGCACAGAAACACCCGGCGCTGCATCTCCGGCAGGGCGGCAAGGAACCGGTTCACCGCCCGGGCAAGCTCCCGCGCCTCCACCGCCGCACCGGTATCCTCGCCGGAGGGGACGCACTCCGCAAGTTCCTCCAGCGCAGCATCCACCGCGCCGCCGCCCCGCTTGGCGGCGGTGAGTCGGC
>JAFTBL010000169.1 GCA_017455225.1 Oscillospiraceae bacterium | reverse complement strand
CGGGCTTAAGCGACGTGGGGCGCAGCCAGAACCTCATCATCACCGACCGCGACCTCTTCCCCGAGGGCAGCGTCGAGATCGACACGGTGCGCATCTTCGCCGACGCGGAGCCGGACCTTCTCCCCCGCCACGGCGATGCGGCTGACGCTGTAGCACCGGTCCAGATCTACCAGCTTCATGACGCTGTCCTCAATGGGCAGCTCGCGGCGGAGGGCGGAGGTCACGTCAAACTTGGAAAAGGTCATGATGCCCGCCACGGAGCGGCCATGGGGCTGCAAAAACGGATAGAACAGGAAGGGCGAATCATAATTCTGCGCCCAGAGGCTGTCATACCCCGGCAGTGCCTCCCGCAGCAGCGCCGCCTCGTCCCGGTGGTAGGAGCGGGTGGAATCGGTATCCACCTCCTGAATGATATAGAACTCCGCCTGGCGCTCTGCCAGCACCCGGCTGATCTTCTCCAGATTGGCGTCCAGCCGCTCCGGGCTCCACGCCCAGCTCTGGGTGCCGCCGTCCATGAAGAAGCCGTAATCGCTCTCATAGGCGCCGAAGCCGACGTTCCACGAAACGATCTTATACGGCGTGTCGGTCTCCGCCTCCGTCACCACAGTCAGCGTCTTCCCGCGGGTGACGTCCAGCGGCAGATCATCGCCCAGCCGGTGGTAGGCGATGAACACGTAGGCAAGATAGGCGCCCACCAGCACCACCAGCGCCAGCAGAACGATCAGGATCGTCTTCAAGACTTTTTTCATATACAAATCCTCCGTTTACATTTGCGGACAAATGCATTATAATATATTTCACCATAAATAGAAAGAGGAAATTCCGTTGAAAAAAATCGTGATCCGCTTTAACGCGCCGGTGATCCTTACCTTCGCGTTTCTGGCGCTGGCCGTCCTGCTGCTGGACGGTCTGCTGGGACATACGCTCATCAGCCGCTATTTCTGTGTGTTCCGTGCCTCGCTGGGCGACCCGCTGACCTATCTGCGGTTCTTCACCCACGTGCTGGGGCACACGGGATACAGCCACTACATCGGCAATATGCTGCTGATGCTGCTGGTGGGTCCCGCGGTGGAGGATCGCTACGGAAGCCGCAGCACCCTGTGGTTCATCCTCGTCACCGCGGTGGTGACCGGACTGGTGCAGTTCATCTTCTTCCCCAACACCGCCCTGCTGGGCGCCTCCGGCGTGGTGTTCATGCTGATTGTTCTCTCCTCCTTCACCACTTCAAGGAAGGACGGCATCCCCTTGACGCTGATCCTGGTGGTGGTGCTGTATCTGGGCGGCGAGATCGTGGACGGGCTGTTCACCGCCGACAACATCTCCCAGCTGACCCACATCATCGGCGGCGTATGCGGCCTGGTGTTCGGCTTTAGCCGGTGGGGAAAGCGAAAATCGTGACACAGCGCAAAAAACTCCGGACGGTCATCTCCGTCCGGAGTTTTTTATTCAAATTCCAGCACGTCGCCCACACAGACCTCCTCCACCGGCGTAAGAGCGTGGATGGCGGCGCGGGCCGCGAAGCAGGTGCAATGGCAGGGGCACAGCCGTCCGGGCCGCAGCGCGCTGAGGTATGAAGCCGTGGCTGCCGTGCGGCGGGACAGCTTCATCAGGTGGAAACCGCCGACGATCCCTGCAATACGTGAGTCGCCGCAGATGCTTTTCGCCTGCTCCACAATGTTGCATATACCGCTGTGGGAGCAGCCGGTGATGATCGTCAGGCCCTCCCTGCCCCGGTAAACCAGCGCCGAATCGTCCTCTACATAGTCCGGCTGCCACCGTCCGTCCCGCAGGATCTCCCCAATGGCCAGCGGCGTTTCGTGGGCGGTGCGGCGGGGGATCTGCCCCAGAAACGTGAGTCCCGGCGCAACCTCCGCGCTCTCGCGGCTCAGGCGCAGATCGAAGGCCGCCTCCGCCGCCTGAAGATCCAATGGTGAGCCGATGCTCTCCCCTTCCCACCGACGGGACAGAAAGACGTCCGGGTGGGCGTAAAGCAGGCGGTGCATACCAGAGGGCGGCAGATACCGCAGGCCGCCGGTGTGGTCGTTGTGCCCATGGGACAGCACCACCGTGTCCACCGCCGCAAGGTCGACGCCCATAGCGGCGGCGTTGCGGACGTAGACGTCGGAATAGCCTGTGTCAAACAGGATCTTGCGATCCCCGGTCTCGATCAGATAGCACGCGCCCGGCTCCCCCAGATAGTAGGCGTCGATCCGGGTGGTGTTGTCGGTCAGCACCGTCAGCTTCACGGTTTACTCCTCGTCCTCGCCGAACCAGCTGCGGGCGTACTCCGCCAGCGCCGGCACCAGCTTCTTGATCTCCTTGCCGGAGGTGTTCACGCACAGGTGATACGCCTCCTTGCGGCCCCAGACCGTGTCGGAATACATCTCACGGAACTGCATGCGGCTTTTGTCCACCTGCTTGATGCGCTTTTCCATCTCTTTTCGGGTCAGACCCTCGCCCTCCGGCGCCCGCTCCATGCAGCGGCGCACCTTGGACTCGAGATCTGCGTAAACGAAGATGGTCAGAGGATGGTACTTCTGCAGGATCACGTCGGCACAGCGGCCCACGATGACGCAGTCGCCCTTCTCCGCCAGATTCTCCAGTGCCTGCCGCTGAGCCACCGCCACGCGGATGGGCTGATCCATCACGGGCACCAGGGGCACGGAAAACCGGTGTCCGATGGTCAGCGGATACATGGCCTCAATGCTCTTTTCCGACACATTGGCAACGTAGCGCTCATCCAGTCCGTTCTCCTTGGAGATCATCTCGATGATCTCGTGGTCGTAGCAGGGCATGCCCAGCGCGTCCGCCAGACGCTTGCCCAGCTCACGCCCGCCGCTGCCGAATTCCCGGTTGATGCAGATGATCCTGCGCATAGCGATCCCTCCCGTCAATATTCATAGCAGCTGCCGCCCACGAATTCCCGCACGATGGAGTTGGCGGGCACGTAGGGAGTGTGAAGCGGCGGCACACTGTTGACCACCTTCATGAGATCCGTCAAACCGTTCTCCTCCAGAAAGTCCGGGGTCAGCTCCTGCCGGAACTGGGGGATCTCGCCCAGATATTTGGCCAGGATGCAGGGCTCGTAATCGTGGAAGGAGTCAATGTGGACGGCGGCGTTCTCCTTATAGGGCTGGATGTAATTCACCTCGCCCCGGTCCACGCTGTGGGCCCGCGTCACCGTGTCGCGCAGGGAGTGGCCGCGGGTGTTGTAGTCCCGGATCAGCCGGCGGGCCACCCGCAGCTGCTCGGGGCGGACGATGCGGTCGTCGTGGGTGATGATGCGGGTACGGGGCGCCACGTACACGCCGGTAGCCGCGCCCCGGATCTTGTCAAAGATCAGCGGGTTGAGCATGTGGATGCCCTCGGCGATGATGACGGCGTGAGGGTCGCCCTCCATGGTGTGGTAGCCGCCGGTGGTGCCGTTTTTGAAATCATACCACGGCACATCTACCGTCTGGCCGTCCGCCAGACGGCTGAGAGTGCTCACCAGCAGATCCACGTTCACGCAGTAAGGCGACTCCCAATCGGTGGCCTCCGGCGGCCGCTCCGACATGGGGAGGAAAAAATTATCCATGCTCAAAAGGCAGACCTTCACGCCCAGATTCTGCAAATAGTCTCGCAGCCGCATGGCGGTGGTGGTCTTGCCGGAGCCGGAGGGCCCCGTCAGCGCCACGAAGGGACGCTCGTTCCGCGCCGAAAGGATCGTCGCGGCGGCAGCGCTGATCTTGTCGTGGAAAACCTCCTCGCACCGCAGCACGAACTGCGTTTCGTTGCGCATGGACAGGCTGATGTTCTCAATGTCGATGACCCGCATGGCTCGTTCCCCTTCCGTCAATTTATTATTTGCGGCTATTATACCACACTTTTCCCCGCCGCGCAAGGCGCTAAATGCCGCCGGAGGCAGTCAGCTCCGGCGGCTTTTCAGGTTGTCAAAAACGGCGCAGCCGTTTTTGACAAAAAGGCTTGCAGCCTACTGCGCGCACTCATTGCCCGCCAAAGGCGGACAATGAGCACACTTCGTAGTCTGAGAAGTGTAATTTGCCACGTTCACGCCGCGGCAAATTACGATCTCATACCTTCGCGCCGTGCGCGGCGCGAAATCTGCGATGCTGTTCTAACGATCGCTAAAAGCCGCCGTGTGTTTTCAGTCAGCTCCACAGCGAGCAGACAAGGTCGGTGTACTCGCTGGGGTCCTCCAGCGGCAGTCCTGCGATCAGCAGGGACTGGGCGTAGAGCACCCGGGCGTACTTCTTCGCCCGCTCCGGGTCGGTGAGCCGGGCGGTCTTGAGGGCGTTGAACGCGGGATGCTCCACGTTCACCTCCAGGATCCGCTTCGCCTTCATCCCCAGCTCCGGCTGAACAGCGGTGAAATACTTCTCCATCTCGAAGGTCACGCCCTCGCCGCTGCTCATGCACACGGGATGGGTCTTCAGCCGGGCGGAGGCCTTCACCTCGTCCACCTTGTCCCCCAGCGTTTCCTTGATGAACGCCAGCGTCTCCTTCTCCGACTCGGTCTCCTCCGGCTTGCGCTGATCCTCCAGCTCCAGCTCGCCGTTGGCGACGGAGCGGAAGGGCTTGTCGTGATAGCTGCGGAAGACGTCCGCCAAAAATTCGTCCGCCCGGTCGGTGAAATACAGGATCTCCAGCTCCCGCTCCTTCAATAGCTCGGTCTGGGGCATGTGATCCACTGCGTCCAGCGTGTCGCCGGAGGCAAAATAGATGTACTTCTGGCTCTCCGGCATACGGGAAACGTACTCGCCCAGCGTCACCAGCTTCTTCTCCCGGGAGGAGTAGAACAGCAGCAGATCCTGCAGCTCCTCCTTGCGCCGGCCATAGTCGTTCAGCGCGGAGACCTTCAGCTGCAGCCCGAAGTTCTGCCACAGCTTTTCATATTCCTCCCGCTCGTCCCGAAGCATCCGCTCCAGCTCGGCGCGGATCTTCTTCTCCAGATTGCCGGAAATGATCTTCAGCTGGCGGTCATGCTGCAGCAGCTCCCGGCTGATGTTCAGGCTCAGATCCGGCGACTCCACCACGCCGCGGACGAAGTTGAAGCAGTCCGGCAGCAGGTCGGCGCACTTGTCCATAATCATCACACCGGCGCTGTAAAGCTGCAGCCCGGGCTGGAAATCCTCCGTGCCGTAGAATCCCGGCCGCCGGGAGGGGATGAACAGCAGCGCCTTGTAGGTCACGGCGCCCTCCGCCGACACGGTGATCACCGACTGGGGCGGGGCGAGCTCGCCGAAACGCTGGCTGTAAAACTCGTCGTATTCCTCCTTCGTCACGTCGCTCTTTTTTCGCTGCCACAGGGGCACCATGGAGTTGAGCGTCTCCTCCTCCGTCACCGTTTCATACTCCGGCTTATCGTCGGGACTGCCCTCCTTGCGGCGGGAATGGGGCATCTCCATGCGGATGGGGAAGCGGATGTAGTCGCTGTATTTCTTCACCAGCGACTGCAGCTCGTAGGGGCGCAGATACCGGCTGTATTCCTCGGTTTCATCCTCCCCGTCGGGCTTGAGGTGCATGATCACGTCCGTGCCGGCGCCCGCACGCTCGCAGGGCTCCACGGTGTACCCGTCCACGCCGGAGGACTCCCAGCGGTAAGCCTGCTCCTCCCCGTATTTCCGGGTGATGACGGTGATGCGGTCGGCCACCATGAAGGCGG
>JAFTBL010000168.1 GCA_017455225.1 Oscillospiraceae bacterium | reverse complement strand
TGAATAGAGTAAGCAGGAGCGTAAATGCAGTCACAACCATGATCAACCAGCTATAACCGGCATTCTTATGGCGTTCAAACATCGTGAAATCATTTGCCCCGTAGTCCTTGGCGCAGACAGCCTGTACCCCGTTATAGCCCAGCGCGATAAAAGCGGAAACAAGCATAATGCAGGGCATAACGACTTCATAGGCCGCCGCTCCTTCCGAACCAAGAAAACGGCTGATAAAGAAGATGTTGATGAGGTTTATGACCACCAGATCCATCTCGGCTATCATGGCAAAGAAAATCGTTTTAGTTCCCATAAACCGTGACCTGCCGGTTTTTTTCTCCCGTCCATTCATTTTTTCTTACCTTAACTCCTGTATGTAACTCAACTATGTTTTTTTAGACAAATCCCGATTTGTTTCAATCATCGTACCATTGCTGACTGGCGTGGTCAAGTATCTCGTGTTCAAATGCGAAGGAGGTACCTCCTTTACACTTGCATAGGATGGGCTTGGGAGGGGAGTGTATGCCCCTCCCAACCTGTTTTAATCCTCTGCGCCGCAGCACGGCGCACAAAAAAGCGAGCACCTTTTAGGTGCTCGCCTTTTTTGGTGCGCGGTACAGGACTCGAACCTGTGACCCCATGCACGTCAAGCATGTGCTCTACCAGCTGAGCTAACCGCGCGGACAGCGGTACTATATTACATGACCGCGGCAGAAATGTCAACCCTTTTCTTTTCGCTTTCGGCGCGTCCTCACGTGCGCCGCTCCAGCTTGCGCAGATACGCGGTGAATTCCTCCGGCAGCGGGCAGGTCAGCTCCACCGGCTCCCCGGTACGGGGATGGAGGAACCGCAGTCCCACCGCGTGGAGGCACTGCCCCGTCAGCCCGGGCACCGCCTTTTTGGCGCCGTAGACCGTGTCGCCCAGAATGGGGTGCCCGATATAGGCCAGATGCACCCGGATCTGGTGGGTGCGTCCCGTTTCCAGCCGGCAGCGCAGGTGGGTCGCGCCGTTATAGCGCGCCAGCACCTCCCAATGGGTCACGGCCCGGCGGCCGCCGGGCACCACCGCCATCTTCTTGCGGTCCTTTGCGCTGCGCCCGATGGGCGCGTCCACCGTGCCCCGATCCTCCCGGAAGCTGCCTGCCGCCAGGCACTCATAGGTGCGCGCCAGCGTGTGATCCGCCAGCTGCCGGGACAGCGCCAGATGGGCGGCGTCGTTCTTGGCGGCGATGATCAGTCCGCTGGTGTCCCGGTCGATGCGGTGCACGATGCCGGGTCGTTTCTCCCCGCCGATACCGGACAGGCTCTCACCGCAATGGTGCAGCAGGGCGTTCACCAGCGTGCCGGCGGCGTGTCCCGGCGCAGGATGCACCACCATGCCCACCGGCTTGTTCACCACGATCACGTCCTCATCCTCGTACACCACGTCCAGTGGGATCTCCTGCGCCTCCACCGTCGACTCCTGCGCCTCCGGCTGCTCTGCCTCGATTCTTTCGCCGCAGGACACCCGGTGGTTTTTTCCCGCCGACACGCCGTTCACCGTCACCCGTCCGTCCTCGATCAGCCGCGCGGCGGCGCTGCGGGAGATCCCCCGCGCCGCGGCCAGACAGCTGTCCAGCCGCGCGCCCTCGTGTTCACTTGTCGCCGTCAGCCGAGACGTCATGCCCTGTCTCCTTTTTGTCGGTCTTTTCGTACAGGAACAGGTCGTAGATCGCGCCCAGGATCACGCCCACCACCACGAAGCAGTCCGCCAGATTGAAAATGGGATAGTCAAACAGCAGCAGGTCGAACATATCCACCACATAGCCGTTGGCCACCCGGTCGATGATGTTGCCCACGCCGCCGCCGAAAATCAGCAGGCACGCCGCCGCGCCCAGCGGATGGCGCACCCGCCGGCTCACCAGCAGCCACGCCACCGCTGCCAGCAGCAGGGCTGTCACCGCCACCAGCAGCGCCGTTTTCCCGGCAAAGCTGGACCAGGCCGCCCCGGTGTTGTGCAGCCGGGTCAGCTGCATCACACCCGGCAGCAGCGGCGCCGACTGCCCCACCGCCAGATGGGCCGTCGTCCACGCCTTCAGCGCCTGATCCGCACCTACCAGCGCGCCCACGATCACAAGATACAGCAGATAGATCATGCTCCGTCTCCTCGTTTTTTTCCTATCATACCCCAACCGCCGGTTCTTTGCAACCGCCGGGGCACAAAAAGGGGCTATCTGCCCCGTCGCGGGCGCAGCTTCCCTCCCGCGGTGAGGGTATAGCTCAGGTCGATCAGCGGATACAGCTCCTCCGGCGGCACGGTGCCGTCCAGCAGCACGGTGATCCACCCCTCCAGCCGCATGTGGTAGGGCGGCAGATAGCCCGGCTGCATCAGAAGCGATCCGCACACCACGCTGCCGCATTTGAGGTTCAGCACGTCCACCCGCCCCTCACCGTCCAGTCCCAGCCGGTCGCGGCCCACGTCCATCAGCAGCGCGAACAGCTTGCCGCTGTCGCTGTGCCGCAGCACGGAGCAGGTGGGCGCGGTGGGAAAGGGGTTGTCCGGCTTTGCGCCGTAGGTTTTCCGCCCGTAGGCAAGGACCGCCTCCTTGATGGGGTTCATTCTGCTTCCTCCTGTCGCTTGGAAAAACTGCCGGCGCGCCGCCCAACAGCGACGCGCCGGTCTGTTTGCGATAACGGTTACTCCGCCTTGGGCGCCTCGCTCTGCGCGGCCGCTTCCGCAGCGGCCTTTTCTGCGGCGGCCTTCTTGGCCGCGGCGGCCCGCTCGGCAGCCGCCTTCTGGGCGGCCTTGAACTTCTCCTTTTCCTCGGGGGTGGGGATGGGCTCAATGGCGTTGCGGGGGCAGGCCTTGGCGCACATGGTGCAGTTCCTGCACTTGGCGTAGTCGATCACGGCCACGCCGTCCACCACGTGGATGGCGTCGAACTTGCAGGTGCGCTCGCACATGCCGCAGGCGATGCAGGAGCGCTCGCACACCTTCATGGCGGCGGGGCCCTTGTCCTTGTTGGAGCAGTTGACGAACACCTTCTGCTGGTAGGGCCCCTCACGGAGGAGCTTGCGGGGGCAGGCGGCGCGGCAGGCGCCGCAGTTGGTGCACTTCTCCTTGTCCACCACGGCCACGCCGTTCACCACGTGGATAGCGTCGAATTTGCACGCCGCCACGCAGGATCCGAAGCCGAAGCAGCCGTAGCGGCAGCTCTTGGCGTCGCCGCCGCAGACCTTGGTGGCGGCCAGGCAGTCGCTGACGCCCCGGTAGTCGAAGTTGCGGCCGGCGCATTCGCCGCCGTTGCACATCACGTGTGCCACCATCCGCTCGCCGCCGTCGGCCTCCAGACCCATGATGGCGGCGATCTTGGCGGCACCGTCCGCTCCGGCGGGGGCGCAGGCGTTCACAGGGGCCTTGCCGGCCAGAATGGCCTCGGCGCAGCCGGCGCAGCCGGGATAACCGCAGCCGCCGCAGTTGGCGCCGGCCAGTGCGGCCTGGATCTGGGGCAGGCGGGGATCCACCTGCACCTCAAACGCCTTGGCGGCCACGGCCAGCACCAGCCCGAACACGATGGCCAGCGCACCCAGCACGATCACAGCATAAATAATATTCGGCATAGTTCCTCTTCCTCCTTACTGGGGCCAGACCTGCAGCCCGCTGAAGCCCATGAACGCCAGCGCGATCAGCCCGGCGGTGACCAGCGCGATGGGGAAGCCCTCAAAGGACTTGGGCGTGTCGGCAAACTCCAGCTGCTCCCGCACGGCGGCGAACAGGAAGATGGCCAGCAGGAAGCCCAGACCGCCGGTTATGCCGTAAACCACGGACTCGATGAAGTTGAAGTTCTGCTGCACGTTCAGCAGCGCCACGCCCAGCACGGCGCAGTTGGTGGTGATCAGGGGCAGATACACGCCCAGCGCGGTATACAGCGTGGGCACGTAGCGCTTGAGGAACATCTCCACAAACTGCACCAGCGCGGCGATGACCAGAATGAAGGCCACCGTCTGCATATAGCCCAGACCCGCCGCCACCAGCACACTGTTCACGCCGTAGCACACGGCGGAGGCAAGGCCCATGACGAAGGTCACCGCGGCGCCCATGCCCACGGCGGTGTCGATCTTCTTGGAAACGCCCAAAAACGGACAGATGCCCAGGAACTGGGAGAAGATAAAGTTGTTGGTCAGGATCGCGCCCAGCGCAATGGCCAGCAGTTTCGTGACGCTCATACTTTACTTCGCCTCCTTTTCGTCGGCCTTGGCCGCCTTTTTCTTCTCCGCCTTGGCAAGCGCCCACTGCATGGCGGCGATCAGCGCGCCCAGGCACAGGAAGCCGCCCACCGGCAGCGTCAGAAGGCCCATGTTGGTGTAGCCCTCCGGCATGATGCGGATGCCGGCCAGCGTGCCGGCGCCGAACAGCTCGCGGAAGAAGCACATCACCAGCAGCACCGCCGTGTAGCCCATGCCCTGGAAAATGCCGTCCAGCGCAGAGGCGCCCACGGAGTTCTTGGAGGCGAAGGCCTCGGCGCGGCCGAGAATGATGCAGTTCACCACGATCAGTGGGATGAATACGCCCAGACTCTTGTCGATGTCGGGCAAAAACGCCTTCAGCAGCAGCTGCACGCAGGTAACGAAGCCGGCGATCACGATAATGTAGCAGGCGATACGCACCTCGTTGGGGATGATCTTGCGCAGCAGGGAAATAAAGATATTGGAGAGGGTCAGGATCACGATCACGCTGACGCCCATGCCCAGACCGTTCGTAATGGAGGTGGTGATGGCCAGCGTGGAGCACATGCCCAAAAGCTGCACCAGCACCGGGTTCTGGGTCAGGAGGCCCTCTCTGAATTGCTTTTTCACATTCATTTGTCAGCTTCCTCCTTTCAGCCCAGCAGCTCCGCCACGGCCAGCGCGGCGTTGGCTCCGGCGGTCACGCCCTTGGTGGACACGGTGGCGCCGGTGATGGGGGTCACGTTTTTCTTCACGGCCAGTGTCCCGGCGCCGGTCAGCCCGATGAACTGATCCAGCACCTTCACACCGTCGTCGTTGGGCAGGTTGTCCATGACCTTGGAGCCGATGCCCGCAGTCTCGGAGTTGTCCACGATGGACACGCCGGTGATGGCGCCGGTCTCGTCCACGCCCACGATCATTTCGATGTTGCCCTGGGAGCCGGAGGTGACTACCTTCACGGCTATGCCGCCGGTGGACATGGTGTAGACCTCCTCCAGCGTGCCGCTGTACTGTGCGGCGGCAGCCGTCATCTCGTCAGTCAGCTCCACGGGGGTGAACTCCGCGCCCTCGGGGGCCACGGTGCTCAGCGCCAGGCGGGTGGCCTCGGCGATGTGCTCGGCGATGGCGTCCGCCGTGATCATGTTCACCGCGCCCAGCAGCGCCGCCACCACCAGCGCGATGGCGGTCAGCGTTCCGGCGACCTTCAGCGCAAATTTCGCGGTAAAGTTCTTCATTTCGCAGCCGCCTCCTTCTTCTCTTTCTTCAGCGCACCGTAGATGGTGGGCCGGATGTACTTATCCAGCAGCCACGTGGTGCAGTTCATCACAAGGATGGAGTAGCACACACCCTCGGGATAGGAGCCGAAGCGACGGATGAAGCAGGTGATCAGGCCGCAGCCGATGCCGAACACGATCTGGCCCGGCTTGGTCACCGGGGAAGTGGCATAGTCGGTGGCCATGAAGATGGCGCCCAGCATCAGTCCGCCGGCGAACAGGTTGTAGGCCATGTACTGCAGGGGATCGGCGCCCGCTGGGGCGGCGATCAGGCACACCACCGCCACGGTGCCGATGTAGGCCACGGGGATGTGCCAGGAGATCACCTTGCGCACCAGCAGGTAGATGCCGCCCAGCAGCAGCATCAGCGCGGAGGTCTCGCCCAGCGAGCCGCCCACGCGGCCCAGGAACAGGTCGCCCAGCGTATAGGTCTGGGTCAGGGTGGCGAACGCCTCGGCGCCGCCCTCCTTCATGATGGCCAGCGGGGTGGCGGCGGTCACGATGTCCGCCGAGCCGAACACGGGATAGGCCGCGTCCGGCGCCAGCCACTTGGTCATGGGGCCGGCATAGGCCGCCACCAGCACGGCGCGGCCGGCCAGCGCGGGGTTGAGGAAGTTGCAGCCCAGACCGCCGTAAAGCTGCTTCACCACCACGATGGCGAAGAAGCTGCCCACCGCGATCATCCAGTAGGGCAGGGTGGAGGGGCACACCAGCGCCAGCAGCATGCCCGTGACCACGGCGCTCAGATCGCCGATCATCATGGACTTCTTCATCAGCTTGCGGTACAACCACTCCCAAACCACGCAGCACACCACCGACAGGGCGGTCAGCGTCAGGGCGCGGAAATTCCAGTTGCCGAAATTGTACACGCTCATCAAAAGCGCCGGCAGCATGGCGATGATCACGTCCAGCATGATGGAGCGGGTATCCTCGTTGGAGCGGATGTGGGGAGAGGAGGACGCGATCAGCTTGAGGTTTTTGTAGTCTGTCATCGTTTACGCCTCCTTCTTGGCCGTCTGGGTCTTTTCGGCGTCGGCCAGCGCCTTGGCCGCCATGCGGGCGTTGTTCACCTGCTGCTTGCCCATGCGGAAGGCGTGGGTCAGCGGCAGCCGGGCGGGGCAGGTGTAGGTGCAGGCGCCGCACTCAATGCAGTCCATGCCGTGGAGCTTGTCGCGGAAGCTCTCCCAGTCGCCCTTCATCAGATATTTGTACATGAACACCGGCTCCAGCCGGATGGGGCACACGCCCACGCACTTGCCGCAGCGGATGCACTGGGGCTCGGCCACGTACTTCTCCTCGTCGCCGGCGAAGGCCAGCATGCAGCCGGTGCCCTTGCCCACGCTCACGTCGGTA
>JAFTBL010000167.1 GCA_017455225.1 Oscillospiraceae bacterium | reverse complement strand
GGTCAAGGGCGGCCGCGTCATGAAGTTCTCCGCTCTGATGGTCGTCGGCGACGGCAAAGGCAAGGTCGGCTTCGGCCTTGGCAAGGCCGCCGAGGTGCCCGAGGCCATCCGCAAGGGCATCGAGGACGCCAAGAAGAACATGATCAACGTGTCCCTGTCCGGCTCCACCATCCCCCACGAGGTGATCGGCGAGGCCGGCGCAGGCCGCGTGCTGATGAAGCCTGCCGCTCCCGGTACCGGCGTGATCGCCGGCGGCCCGGTGCGTATCATCATGGAGGCTGCCGGCATCAAGGACATCCGTACCAAGTGCCTGCGCTCCAACACCGCCGTGAACGTGGTGGCTGCGACCTTCGAGGGTCTGAAGTCCCTGCGCACGCCGGAAGAGGTGGCCCGTACCCGCGGCAAGGCCGTGGACGAGGTCGTAGGTTAAGGAGGGCAATATGGCTAATCTGAACATCAAGCTCGTGAAGAGCCTCAATGGCAGGCTGGAAAAGCACATTGCCACCGCCCATTCTCTGGGCCTGCGGAAGATCGGTGACACCACCGTGCAGCCCGACAACGACCAGACCAAGGGCAAGATCGCCAAGATCGGTTACCTGCTGCAGGTGACCGAAGAAGAATAAGGAGGTGCGAGAGAATGAAACTGCATGAACTGTCTCCCGCAGCCGGCTCCACTCAAGAAGCCTATCGCAAGGGCCGCGGCGCCGGCTCCGGCAACGGCAAGACCGCCGGTCGCGGCCACAAGGGCCAGAAGGCCCGCAGTGGCGGCGGCACCCGCATCGGCTTCGAAGGCGGTCAGATGCCTCTGGCCCGCCGCATCCCGAAGCGCGGCTTCCACAACATTTTTGCCACCCCTATGGAGATCATCAACCTGAGCGCCCTCAATCGTTTTGAGGACGGCGAGACCGTCACCGCGGAGGCTCTGCTTGCCAAGGGTATCCTGAGTAAGTGTGAGTACGGCTACAAGGTTCTTGCAAACGGCAACGTGACCAAGAAGGTGACCGTACAAGCGAATGCTTTCTCCCAGGCTGCCAAGGAAGCGATCGAGGCGGCCGGTGGAAAGGCCGAGGTGATCTGAAGTGATCCAAACCATTCGCAGGGCGTGGGGGATCCCGGAGCTGCGCAAGAAGATCGTCTTCACGGCGCTGATCCTGCTGATCTTCCGGATCGGCAACGCGATCCCGACCCCCTACGTTGACACGACTCTGCTGAACAACTACATTGACCAGCTCAGCACCACGGTGCTGGGACTGTACAACGTAATGTCCGGCGGCGCCTTTGCCAACGCCACCATCTTTGCCTTGGGCGTGCAGCCCTACATCAACAGCTCCATCATCATCCAGCTGCTGACCATCGCCATCCCGGCGCTGGAGCGGCTGGCCCGTGACGGCGGCGAAGAGGGCAAGAAGAAGATCCAGTCCATCACCCGTTACGCCACCATCGCCATTGCGATCCTGCAGGGCTGGGGCTACTACATGATGATGAAGAACTACGGCATCCTCACCGCCACCAACTTCTGGGCGGCGCTGGTGATCATCGTTTCCTTCATCGCAGGCAGTGCCTTCGTGATGTGGATGGGCGAGCAGATCACCGAGTTCGGCATCGGCAACGGCATCTCCATGATCCTGTTTGCCGGCATCCTCTCCCGCGTGCCTTTCATGGTGGGTCAGATGATCAACGGCCTGCGCGCCGGCACGATGGCGTGGTGGATGGTGCTGCTGATCGTGGTGGGCATGCTGGCGCTGATCGTGCTGATCACGTGGGTCAACGGCGCCGAGCGCCGCATCCCCGTGCAGTATGCCAAGCGGCAGGTGGGCCGTAAGATGTACGGCGGTCAGGCGTCCACCCTTCCCATGAAGGTGAACATGTCCGGCGTGCTGCCCATCATCTTCGCCCAGTCCATCGCCATGCTGCCGGCCACCATCGGCGCCTTCTTCAAGACGCCGGCGGAGGGCACCTTCTGGCACGGTCTGCTGCAGGCCATCGACAGCAAGTCGGTGCTGTATATGATCGTCTACTTCCTCATGATCATCGGCTTCAGCTACTTCTACTCCACCATTCAGTTCAACCCTGTGGAGATCTCCAACAACCTGAAGAAGAACGGCGGCTTCGTGCCCGGCTTCCGGCCCGGCAAGCCCACCGCCGACTTCATCAAGAAGGTGCTGAACAAGGTGACGTTGTTCGGCGCGGTGTATCTGGGTATCGTGGCCATCCTGCCGCTGATCATCGGCAAGGTCATCGATAACGCCAGCCTGTCCATCGGCGGCACCTCCGTCATCATCGTCGTGGGTGTGGCGCTGGAGACGGTGCAGGCACTGGAGTCCCAGATGCTGATGCGCCAGTACAAGGGGTTCCTTGAATAAGGAGCGCTGCATGAAACTGATTCTTTTGGGTGCGCCCGGTGCCGGCAAGGGCACGCAGGCAGATATCCTGAAGAAGCGGCTGGGTATCCCGGCCATCTCAACAGGCAATATCCTCCGCGCGGCCATCAAGAACGGTACGCCCGTCGGCCTGCAGGCCAAGGCGTACATGGACGCGGGGCATCTGGTGCCGGACGACGTCATCATCGGCGTGATCCGGGAGCGGCTGCAGGAGGAGGACTGCGCCGGCGGCTTCATTTTGGACGGCGTGCCTCGCACGATCGCTCAGGCGGAGGCGCTGGAGGCGGCAGGGATCCGCTTTGACGCCGTCATCGCCCTTGAGATCCCCGATGAGCACATCGTGGATCGCATGGGCGGCAGGCGTGTGTGCGAACGGTGCGGCGCCAGCTATCACATCGTCAATGTTCCCTCCAAGGTCGACGGCGTGTGTGACAGCTGCGGCGGCGCGCTGGTGCAGCGCAAGGATGATACACCGGAAACGGTCCTGGACCGTTTGGCGGTCTATCATAGACAGACAGAGCCCCTGAAGGGTTTCTACGAGGCCCGTGGGATTCTGAAAACCGTGAGGGATCGCGGTCAGGTGGCCGAGACCACACGGGCGATCTTGGAGGCGTTGGGGTGCTGATATGATCACATTGAAGTCCAGCCGAGAGATCGAATTGATGCGCCGGGCCGGCAGAATTACCGCGGCTGTCCGTGCTGTGGCACGGGAAATGGTAAGGCCGGGCGTAACAACCCACCAAATCGATGAAGCAGTGATCAAGTACATCAAGTCACAGGGCGCCGTTCCCTCCTCCC
>JAFTBL010000166.1 GCA_017455225.1 Oscillospiraceae bacterium | reverse complement strand
TGGGGATCTGCACGCCGTAGCTGCCGCCGGAAATGCGCTTGGCGGCCTCGCTGACCTCCGCCACCGGCTCCACCACGTTGTTGATGAACAGCAAACTGGTGACCGCCACCAGCAACAGCACACCCAGGATCGCCGCCAGCAATACCAGCACTGTCAGCGTGGCCTGCCGGTCAATCTGCCGGGTAGAGGTGACGTAGCGCATCACGCCCACCACAGTACCGTTGAACACCAGCGGACTGCTCACTGCCATGATGTGCTCCCCCGTGGCAGGGTCGTCGCCCCGGTAGGACGACACCTGCCCCGTTTCGATGGCACGGCCGATCTCCGGCGGGTGGGGCGCGGCGCCCGCCGTGAAGCCCCGGGTAGACACCTCCGTGCGGCCGTTGGTGTTCAAAAACTGCAGCTCGATGACGTCGCTGTCGTCAAAGCTGGCCACGTACAGCGACGCGGTGCGGTAATACTCGCCGTAGCTGCTCATGGTGTAGGTGTTGAAATAATCGGCGCCGGCCTTGGCCTTGGCCTCCAGAGAGGAACGCGCGCCGCCGTAATAGTTGTTGTCCACGGCGCCTGCCGCCACCGCGGCCAGCAGCACCATGATGGTGATGACCGGGCCGAGGCTGTTGAGCAGCCACCGCTTGCGCAGGCCCCGCACGATGGGGCGTCTTTTCGCCATGGGCGCGTCCTCCTTTCTGTCAGGATCCTGTGGGCAGCTCAGAAGCCCCACTTATAGCCGAAGCCCCACACCGTGGTGATGTAGGTGGGGTTGGTGGGATTGTCCTCGATCTTCAGCCGTAGGCGGCGGATGTTCACGTCCACGATCTTCAGCTCGCCGAAATAGTCCCGGCCCCACACGGTGTCCAGGATCTCCTCACGGGAGAGAGCCTTGCCGGGGTTTTCCATGAACATCTTCATGATGGCGTATTCCACCTGCGTCAGCTTGATGCGGCTGCCGTTCTTTTCCAGCGTGCGGTTGCGGGTATTCAGCAGGAACGGCGGCTGATCGATCTCACCCACGTGCAGCTCCGGCGCGGTGCTGCTGCGCCGCATCAGCGCGTCCACGCGGGCGGTCAGCTCCGCGGGGGAAAAGGGCTTTGTCACGTAGTCGTCGGCGCCGGTCATCAGGCCGGTCACCTTGTCCATCTCCTGCGAGCGGGCGGTGAGCATGATGATGCCGATGTGCGGATTGCCAGCCCGGATCCGGCGGCAGACCTCAAAGCCGTCGATGCCCGGCAGCATGATATCCAGCAGCGCCACCCGGACGTCCCGGTGCTGCTGCAGCTTTTCCAGAGCCTCCTCGCCCGTCTCCGCCTCCACGACCTCATAGCCGGCGCGCTGGAGATTGATGACAATGAAGCTGCGGATATTGGCCTCGTCCTCCAGTACCAGTACCTTTTTCATGATCGCTCTCCTCCCGTCACGTTAAACTCGTCCACTGCTGCACCACCAGATGGAAGTTCTGCCGCAGGAATTCCTCCGTCAGCTCCCACTCCGTGCCCTTTGCCAAGATCTCCCCAGCGAACACGGTGGCCGTCTGGCGCCGCAGCACCACCCGGTTGCCGCGCATGGCGCGGTTCTCTCTGTTTTCGCCCGTCAGCGTGTAGATCGCCGCCACCGGGTCGCTGTCCACCTGCAGGGTCGTCTGCAGCTCGTTGGCGCTGAACTCGTTGGTCGTTACGCTCACTCGCTCCTGCCAGTCCGTGGGCAGGGTGAAATACCAACCGCCGGAGGGACTGTGATACGTGCAGGCGATCACCTCTGCGTCGCCGTACTCGTCCAGCTGCAGCCAATCGACCAATCCGCTGGCCGGATCCTCCACCGCGGCGGGAGACGGGATCTCCGTCACGCCGTCGTCGTTGATATCCTGCGGGCGCAGATGTACGTAGGGAAACGCCAGCGCCGAGCTGCCGGTCCAGCGATCCATGGCCAGATTGATAAGGCCGCTGCCCTCCCGGTAGATCAGCACGTCCGTCACCGCCATGTTTTCCTCGTCCACCGCGGTAACGAATACCGCAGGGGTATCCGCGTCCACCTTGCCGGACACCACGCTGCCCTGTGCCAGCTCCGCCATGGTGCCGGACAGACGCGCCGTATAGGAGATCGTCAGGCTCTCATCACGCCAGCTGTAGAACTCGGCAAGGCTCCCGCCTCCCTCGTCCGCCCGGAACAGCAGCAGGCTGGGGATGCCGTCGCCGTCCAGCTCCTCGATGCTGTAGCGCACATAGCCGCTTTGCAGCAGCACCGCCGGCTGCTCCTGCACCGTGTATACCGCCACGGTCTGCACGTCGGAGCTGATGCGCCAGCCCACCACCAGCTCCAGCCGGCCGTCGCCGTTGAAGTCGCGGTAGTATACGCTGTCCACCGACGTGCCGCTGCTCTCGATGGTGCAAAGGCGGTCGTAGGTGTCGTCTCTGGCGCGGAACACGATGATCTTCAGGGGCTTATCGTCGCTGGTGCGGCGGAAGAAGGCCACTGCCTCCTCGTCGCCGTCGCCGTCCAGATCCACCATCTGCACAGACTGGATGTTGCGCCCGCTGGAGGGGGAGGCGTACTCGTAACCGTCGGCGATCAGCTCGTTGATCTGACGGGAGAGGTCGGTGTATTCGATGGGCAGCTGGGGCAGCGTGAAAAGACTCTCCGGCGTGGTGTTGAAGGTGCAGCCGCTCAGCAGTACCGCCAGCAGCGCCGCCGCCAGCACCGGCAGGATCTGCCTGACACCGCGCTTCATGTTCCACTCCCCCTTTCCGTCAAATGGTCATTTGAATACATTTATATCATACCACATCTTCCTTCTGTTTGGTAGCACTTTTTTCATTTTTCGTGCCGGCGCCCGGCGGCGGGATTTTATGCTTGAATTTGTGCATCGAATAGGCTATAATAGCATCGTTCTATCTGCCGGTGTGATGGAATTGGTAGACGTGACGGACTCAAAATCCGTTGGACTAATCCTCCGTGTGGGTTCGAGTCCCACCACCGGCACCAAAAAATGAGAGGATCCTGCTGGGATCCTCTCATTTTTTGTTGGCCTGCCTTTGGATGGCCAAGCTTCACTCAGCTTTTATGGCAAAAAAGACATACAGGCGGCGAAGCATGTTGCTTCGCCGCCTGTATGCTGTACGGAGTCGCTCCCCGCTTACACGATGGGATAGTCCTCCGGGAAGAAGGTGTACATCAACAGGTAGATGGCGTCCGCGTCGGTGACCTCTCCGTCTGCGTTATAGTCGCAGGTGAGAGATTCGTGGATGGGATAACTCTCCGGGAAGAAGGTGTACATCAACAGGTAGATGGCATCCGCGTCGGTGACTTCACCGTCGCCGTTCAGGTCGCCCGGCAACCGCGTGTCCTTCGCCGTGACCGTCACGTCTGCGGTGACGTCCCCGTCGGTGACCCGGATCGAAACGTCCTCCGCCTCGACCTTCTCGCTGAGGATGCGAACGGTGTACTCGCCGGGCGCCACGTTGCTGAAGCGGTAGGACGTGCTCGTGCCGTCGGATACGGCGGCGGTCTGCCCGATCTCATTCCCGTCGGCATCCACCAGCGCGACCTTTGCCTCGCTCAGGTCAAGGCCCGTGCCAGAAATCGTGCCGGTCACGTCATACGCGCTGCGCTTTACGGCCACGTCCCTGACCACGTCGGCCTGACCGACGGTGACGAGCACGCTGTCCGCCTTGATCTTTCCGGCGGCGCTGTCAATGCTCAGGATGTACGTCCCGGGCGCCACGTCTGTAAATGCGTAGGTCGCCGTGCCGTCCGTCACCTGCACCGCGGCGGTATAGGTAACGGAGCTGTCCGTCGAATCCGTCAGCACCGCCGTTGCGCCGGCAGCGTCCGCCCGCGCGTCGTCGGGGATCAGCCCGCCCGACACGCTGTAGCCTGTCACTGGCTCCAGCACGGCGGCCACGCTGCCGTGCCGCAGCACCACGTCCTTTGTGCCCACGGCCACCACGTTGTCGCTTTCATCGGTGCCGTAGACGGTTTCGCGGGCGATCTGCACCACCTCGATGTACTGCCCGTCCTGCACGTTCTTCACCGTGAAGGAGGACGTTCCGCCCACGCTGGTCCAGCCGTCGGCGTCAAAGGCGCCGTCCGCCGGATACCGGCCGGTGGGCTCCGCGTCCACTACCCGGTAGAGCACGTCGCCCGTCACGGTCAGACCCGCGGTCTGCAAGCCGGAAACGGTGACGGTCACGTCTCTCTTGCCCTCCACCTGCGCCGCCTGCACCGAGCCAAAGGCCTCGGCCAGCTTCTCGGTGGGCTGCTCCGGCTCCACGTAGCCATCCACAGCGCCGGCTGCGCCGGCAGACGTGCCGCCTGCCGCGTTGACCGCCACCGCGGTGATCCGGGCGTTCAGCGCAGGCTTGGTAAGCGTGATGCGGAAGGTGCCGTCCGGATCGGGGGTGAAGACGGCGGCCACAGTCCTCTCCGCATAGGTCTCGGTGTCGCCCTCGTCGTTCTCCAGCTCCAGATCCGTCTCAGAGGAGAGGATGACCAGCAGAGCGTCGGAGGCGCTGCCGCTCACCGTAACGGTGCCGTCGGCCTCGCCGTCCGCCACGCTGATCTCCGGCGCGGTGGGAACGGCCAGATCCACCGTGACGGTGACGGGCGCCGTGTAGACCACCTTGTCGCCCACGATGCGCCAGCTCTCGGCGTCGTCGCCGGAGGAGGCCAGGGACAGCAGGACGGGGTCGCAGACGGCCGCGTCGAAGAACACCTTCAGCGTGCCTGTGTAAACACCGGCGGGGGTGCCGGGGTTGGCGCGGATCACAAATCCGCCGTTCAGCGCGCCGCCGGCACGCAGCGCCGCATCGTCAAGACCGATCGGCGTCGCCGTGAGGGCGCCGTCGGCAAACTCCAGCGATGCGCTGACGGTGCTGCCGGAGAGCCCGGCGCTCTCGCTGACGCTGAAGCTCACCGTGCTGAAATACGTGCCGTCATCCAGCGCACTGTTGCAGTTGATCACAGCCTCCTTTTCGGAGTGGACGGCAGTGATGGCCTTGTCAAAGCCGGCTGTCACGCCTTCCACCGTGATCCGGTTGTCAAAGCCCTCGGGCGTGGTAACGCGCACGGTGTAGGCACCGGCCTCACAGTTGCTGACGATGGCGTAGTCGCCCTCGTTGATGAAGGAGAGCGCCTCCACCACCTTACCCGACGGCGACAGGATCTCCACCGTCAGCTCGCCGTTCACGGGCGCCGCCGCGAAGATCCGCAGGCTCTGCCCCTGCTTGACGGTAACGCTGCCGCTGAGCGTATCCTGACCGGTGACCCAGCCGGAGACGATCGTCCCGGCGCTGACCTTGCTGCGCATGGCGGCGATCTGCCGGTCGCTGCCGGCGAAGAAGTGGAGTACGAACGGCCCCTGCTCGGCGGCGATGGACACGGTGGACGGCTCGCTGGCCGCATAGGTCAGCACGGCGGAGTAGCCGGTGCTGTCCAGCAGCATGGAGCGGGTGACGGTAAACCGGCCGAGGAACTCCGCCGTCTGCCCCGCGGGGATGATGATGCCGTTTCTGTCGAACACAGCCGCGGCCACCTTGCCGGCGGAGGTATAGATGGACACGTTCGGGGTAACGGCCACCGCCTTGTCGCCGTCGTTGCGGAAGGTGACCAGCACCTCGCCCGTGCCGACGGCCTCACCGTCGGGGATCACCACATCCCTGACGGAATAGGTGACCAGCTCGGTGTGCAGCGGCGGGTCGAACACAACGCTCTTGTCCAGCGCGGAGATCAGATCATAGATGTCGTTGGCGATGCTGGCCTCCTTCATGACCGTGGAGCCCATGAGCAGCGCCAGCTCCGCCAGAGCCTTGGCGGTGAGCATGGAGCGGGTCTTCCACTCGTCGTCCAGCTTGGTGAATACCTGCTCCGACAGGCTGTCCCACGTGGCGGAAACGGAGGCTCCGATGGCGCCGGAAATGGCGTTGGGGCTCATCGTCACCACCAGCAGCGACGAGCGCACGATCAGGTCGTACGCGGCGGCCGTCATGTAGTCGACGTAGGCCATGGAGTTCTCCGCGTTGAGCAAATCCGTGGTCAGCAGGGCCTTCTGGTAATCCCGGAAGCTGAGCACGTAGTTGGTGCGGATCTCCAGCTGGGTATTGCTGGCGGAGTTGATCTGCCAGATGTCCAGATCCTTATACCGGCGGGTAACCGTCTGCTCAAGATTGGCGGCGGCCTTCATCTTCTGCGCCATATCCTCCAGATAGCGAAGGATCTCCTTCACCGGGTAGGAGGAGTTCTGCGCAAGGGTGGTGCTGTAATGCCGCACGATGGTCTGGGTCTCCTCGAACTTGCTGACCGCAGACAGGCGGACGTCGCGGAAGGTCTTCTTCTCCAGCGTGGTATCCAGATAGCTGTTCAGAGGCTTCTTCTGTTCCGCGTTGCCGGAATTGCGCATGAATTCGAGGAACTTCTCCGGCGTCGCCTGATCGGTGATCGCCTGCACGTAGACCTGCTCGAACAGGGCCGCCATCACGCCGCTGACGTGAGCCTTCATCCAGTTGGAGTCGGGCTGCTCGCTG
This sequence comes from Oscillospiraceae bacterium, assembly GCA_017455225.1. The sequence goes on along the minus strand of JAFTBL010000166.1, from coordinate 23,012 downwards.
CGGGAATACTTGGCGCGCTGAACGTTCAGGTACTTCACGAGGTAGGCCGCGATCTGATCCTTGTCGGTGCCGGTCAGCGGCTTGAACGCGCCGGGCGCCTTCTGGTTGGACTTGACGATCGCCTCTTCGATCAGATCCATCAGCGCCCTGACCAGCGACGAGCTCTTGCTCAGCGCGCCGGTGGAGCTGTCGTTGCGCACCGCCTCGTAGGTGTGGTAATTGAGCTTGAGGGTGGCGTCGCCGAAGGCGCCCATGGCCTTGGTCATCTCGTCCGCCTCGTTGGCCAGCTGCACCAGCTTGAGGGTGTTGCTGAGAAACTCCGCGTAAGGCTTGAGCGGCTCGAACTCTTCGGCAAGCTCCAGCCCCTCCTTGCCCAGAACGGCAAGGATGGCGGAGGTGTCCTGATCCCAGGCGGTGCCCAGTGCGGTGGAGTAGTTCTTCACCTTGTCCTTGAGAGAGCGGAAGCTCTCCTTGGCGGTGTAGATATCCTTCAGCTTATCGATGGCGTCCACCTGATCGGAGAAGACGGTCTTGAGGTAATTATCCTTGATGTCGTCGTTCTCATAGGCGGCCTTGACGGTCTCCCACGGCAGGTCGAGGTGGTAATCCTTGATGATCTTCTCCACGTCCTTCTCGTAGTCGCCCCGCAGGTGGTGGTTCAGCGCGATATGCCCGCTGACCAGCAGCACCGTGTTGTCAAGATCCGTCAAGGAGTCCATGAGGTGGCTGAGGATGTCGGAGGCCCGCATCATCTTGCGGATGGCCTCTTCGTAGTTCTGTTCGTTGCCCGCATCCTCCGCTGCATACACCGCGGCCTCGTAGCGAAGCTGCTGCATGGTGAAGTAGATCTCGGTATACTTGGCGATGGCGTTGCCCCGGATGCCGGCCCAGTCGCTCACCAGAGCGTTCATGTCCGCCTCCAGCTTGGGCAGGTCGTCCGCCCCTCTGGCCGCCATGGCCACCAGCGCGTCGTACACGCTGACGCCGCGAGCCACCTCGTCGGACAGCTCCTTCAGCATGCCGTCCAGGTCGCCCAGGGCGGCGTACAGCTCCGCGTAGACCTTCTTGGCAGGCCGCATGCTGCCCAGACCGCTCAGCTGCCGCAGGTTGCCTTCCACCTGGCTCTCCTTGGCCTTGCCCGCCTTGATGGCGTTCAGGAACGGCTGGATGTGACCGACGATGCCGTCGGTGGCGTCGAACACCGCGCCCAGCAGCAGCGTGCCGGAGAACATTTTGGTGAGCAGGGACTCGTTGTCGTCGTCCTCGCCCAGCGACGCCTTCGGGGTGGTGTGGCCGCCGGCAAAGGTCAGCACGTTGTTCACCACGGTGGAGATGTAGGTCAGATACTTCTGCACGCCTACGATCACCTTGGCGCTCTGCATCAGCTTGGCGTTGGTGTAGGCGTCCTCCAGTCGGGTGCCGTAATCGGCCACCGTGGAGTACATCAGGATCGACAGCCCCTCGGCGATCTCGTCCAGCGCGTCCGCGATCCGGGCCGGGTTGGCCGAGTTGTCGCCGCCGGTCTCCTCCGCCGTGCACACGCCCACCTTCTTGCCGTCGATGTAGATCACCGGCTTGAAGTCGGGTGCCTTGATCTCCGGCGCCTCGGGCAGGTCGATGGGGTGCGGCGGCAGGTTCTCCGGCGTCACGCCGTTGTCCGCCTTGCCGATCACGTTGAGCTTGTAGATGAGATAGATGCTCTCGCCCGAGGGGATCGGCGCGAGCCGGATCTCCTCCGGCACGGGATTGTCCTGCCAGCTCTGATACCACGCGGCCATCTCGGTGGGCGTGGCGTCAGCGCCGGGGAAGTCCTTCATGCTGCCGGTGTGGAAGGAGGACAGCCGGATCCGCTCGCCGTTGAGCGACGGGATCACCGGCGGGGAAAGGAGTACCTCATCTGACGTACCGAAGCCGGAGTTGGTGATAACGATGGCCGCGAAGTACACGCCGGAATCCGGATCCAGCTGGAACACGTCCTCGTAGGAGGTCAGATCCGCCGGAAGCTGGATCTTCTGCATGACGGGCTCCGTCACGCCGGTGACCACCCGGCCCGCCCGGCGGAAGCTGTATTCCACCCATGCGTAGCTGGTGCCCGCCGAGGCTCTGAGCCGGTTGGCGGTCTCCACCGCCTGTTCGGCGCTCATGTACCCGTTGTCGATCAGATAGGTGAACATGTCGTTGCTGTACAGCTGGGACAGCGGCTCCAGCGCGAAGTCCAGCGTGAAGCTGCCGCCGGCAAGGAGCGTGCCCACGTCGATGCCGCTGGTGGAGGCAAACCGGCCCAGGATCTCCCGCTCGCTCAGATTCTCCCAGCCCTTGACGCCCTTCGCCTTCACGATGGAGGGTGAGACGTAGAAGCTGGCGTTGTTGAGCTGGGCGCCGGGCGCCATTTGGCCGTTCTCATCCGGCATCATGTCAGAGATGATGACCCGGAACTCCAGCTCCTCGATCACCTCCGAGCTGCTGGGGTTCTCGAACTGCACCGTGAGCTTGGAGTATTCCTCGGTGGTCACAATATCCTGAGAGAAGCCCACCTGGAAGCCGTCGTTGTTTTTGGCCGCAGGCGCAGGCGAAGAGGTACCCGCGTTGGACAGAAACTTCTTGCTGAAGATCTTCGCTCTGGCGTTGGAGCCGGTGGAGAACGCACCCTGCAGGTGCTCGGTGGTGTAGATCGACTCGCAGTTGTCGTCCAGATAGTAGCCGTTGGGGATGAAGTCCACCTGAACCGGGATGGTGCGGGTGATCTTCTTCATCTCGCTCAGACTGCCCTCGGCAAACTCCAGCGCGCTTCTGCCCTCGATGACGATGTCGAACTTGTAGAGCTTGGGCACGTCCTTGGTGTACAGCGGGACTCTGCCGTCCGGCGCGCCGGTTTCGCTGTTGTTCGGGGTAACGGTGAGCACCCGGCCGTCGCCGGAGACGGACACCTTGTTATAAAGATGCGCCGTCAGATAGCCTCTGGAGTCGATCTGGGTGTTCTCACGATCCCAGGCGGTATAGTAGGTGCTCCAGCTGAAGCCCTCCGGCAGCGTGAGGGTGTAGTTCACGCCGTCCTGCTCCACTGCCGCCTGCACGTACAGGGCGTCCAGATCCAGGTTCCAGACGAAGTCGAACGTCTCCTGCGGGGTCAGGGTGCCCACGTGCAGCGTGTCGGTCAGGCCGTCGCCGCTGCGCAGACGGATGTACTGCGCCGGGATATCCCGCGGGTTGATGGTGATGGTCACGTCCGTGATGTTGTGGGCCTCGTCTCCGACGGTCAGGTCGGAGTTCATGATGGCCAGACGGCTGGAAATGCGGCCGTTGTTATAGGAGATCTCCACCTCGTCGATGGGGTAGTCCGGCAGAAGGTCGGGCTTCTCCGACTCATAGGCGCCGCCGAACTCCAGCTTATACATTGCCTCGTCATAGGCGTCGTTCCTGGAGGTGAAGGACTCCAGCCGCTTTTCGGTGGAGGAGGTGGAGCGGATCACGAACATCTGCTGCTCGACCACGATGGTCTCCGGGATCATGTCGATGATGGGCAGCACCTCGATCTGCCCGGTCACAGCCTTCAGTCCGTTTCCGGTGACGCTGACGTTGTACGTGCCGGAGGGGATGTTGGTGAACTGCACCGTGCCGCCCATGGACAGGTTGCTGCCCACCGTCACGGCGCCTTCGATCTCACCGGTATAGGACTGGGGCTGGATGGGCTGCACGCTGTAGGCGGAGGACACCGGGCCGTACAGCGTGACCTTGCCGTCGGTGATGACCGTTCCGTCCACGGTGGCCACCTTCACCACCTTGGTGCCGATGGCGTGGGCGGACACGTAGACCGTCATGGGGATCACCACGTCGTCCACGTCGTCGGCGCTGATGGTCAGGGTCAGGTCATACCGGCTGGCCAGCACGCTCTCGCCGGGAGCAAAGGTCACGGAGATCCGCGCGGCACCCTGCGGCGTCCCGATGTCGTAGCCCTTGAAGTAGGGATATACCGTGGTGGTAAGCCCGTCCTCAGCGGGAACGCCGCCCGCCATGACCACGCTGGCCCACGGGATGGAGCAGCCGTTTCTGTCCGTAAGAACGGCGTTCACGCCCGTCAATTTGCCGGTGCCCAGATTCACCACCCGGTAGCTGAAGGTCTTTGCCTCGCCGGGGGCGGCGCTGGTCTTGACGGCAAGCGGGTCAAAGTCAGCAGTCATGGAGTCCTTATAATCGCTGGCAAGGTTCAGGTTTGTCACGTCCATGATCGCCTTGGGCACCGTCACCGTGACGGAAACGGTCTTGCGCAGCGTATAGGCGCCCCGATCCGTATCGCCGGTGAGGGTGAGGACGACCTCATAATCGCCCGGCGCGCAGCCGGCGGTGTCGATCTGCATGTTGCACTGCAGCGCGTTGTATTCAATGCCCGCACCGTTGGCGGCGACGCCCTCGGTCTCCGCCTCCAGCAGGGCGGCGGTCTTTTCCGTAAGAACGTAGGCGTGCCCGCCGGACATGAACCGGACGGTGGGCAAAACATTGTTCTGCCCGTCGGCGCTCCTTGCCTCGGCCCGCACGGTAACGTTCCGCAGATCCAGATAGCCGATGTTCTCCGCCGAGCCCTTCACGGCCACCTTGTCGCCGGCGGTAACGGATGCGGTGCTGCCGGTGGTGAAGTAAGCGCCGTAAACGAACACGTCCGTGCTTGCCGTGCGGTTTGCTCCGGCGTTTTTGACGGTGGCGGCCACGCGCATGGCGCCGCCGGCGTTGGCGGGAAGCTGGATCGTGCGGCTGTAGCGGCCGCTTTCATCCACGTTGGCGGTATAGCGCCAGATCTGCTCGCCCACCACGGCCAACTCAATGGCGTCGCCGGCGGCAAGGCCCTCCACGGCGCCGCTGACGATCATTGTATCGCCTGTCTTGTACACCGCCGCATCCGTTTCGGCGGTCACTGAGATAGCGGGTACCACCTGCGCGGTGAAGGCGCGGGCGTCAGTCATGCCGTCCAGCTGGGCGGTGGCAATGACGCTGTGCTCGCCCAGCGAAACCGCCGACAGATCCAGCGCGGCCACGTAGCGATCGGTAGAGGCGTCATACACGGCGGCGGACAGGACGTCCGTGCCGGCGATCATCACCTTGACCGCGGCGGCGCCGGTATCGGCCTTGCCGTCGGAGCGTGTCAGCTTCACCCGGACTCTGTTGTCGCCGCTGCGGATGAGGTAGGCGGCGTCGCTTTCAATGGCGACGCTGATGCCGTCGGACACGGCGATCGTCTCGTCATATCTCACGCCGGAGCGGGAGGACATGACGATGCTGTATTCCGAATCCGCAAGGGCGGTGAGGGTATATTCGCCGGTGGGCAGCACGTTCGCCACCCAGTCCACCGTGGTCTCGGCCACGGCGCCGGGCAGGATGGTGCGGCTGATGACCGACTCGCCCACCAGAATACCTTGAGCAAACAGGGATACCTTGAACGCGCCCGTGGACTCGCCGGTGCCCGTGTTCTTCAGCGTGACCGTGGTGGACATCTGCGCTCCGAAGGCGGCGGTGCCGGAGGTGGCGAGCTTCGTCACCTTCAGCGCCGGCATGGCGCGGCCCGGCAGCACGTTGCCCTCCGCCGACGTGTCGGTGAAGGTGTTGTTCAGCTCGTCGGACTCATCCACCACGGACATGGCGTCGCACACCGCGGTGATGCGCCTGGCGGCCTCGTAATTCTTCCAGACGAACGAGATCTCCTTGGACTCGCCCGCCAGCAGCGCGCCCGCCAGTGCCGCGCCCAGATACCGCTCGTCGGCGTAGTAGGTCACGGTGGAGCTCTGTTCCGCGTCCACCGCGCCGATATTTCTGACCACAGCGGTGATCACCGCGTCGGAGCCGTCCGTGGTCACGGTCACGGTCTCGATGGTGAGATCCGCCTTGGCAATGGCGATCGTTCCGGCGTTATACGTCCACTCGTTGTCCCCGCGATCCGTGTCCAGCGTGCGGGGATAGGGGCCGTCCGCCGTGAAGGTGATCAGCTGCGATTCGCCGCCCTCGGGCACGAAGCTCACGTCCACCGTGACGGACTGACCGGGCGCCAGAGACTCCACCGTCTGGCTGGCGGCCCACTTGCCGTTGATGCGGGCGGTCAGCGGGAAGTCGCCGGTGGCGTCGTTGCCGGAGTTCTCCAGCGTCACCCGGAAGGTCAGCGCCTTGCCAGAGGCGATGGTCATGCCCCTTGCCGCGGTGGCGCCGTTGACAAGGGATCTCCCCTCAAAGGTCACGGCGGTGATGCCCACGTTGGGGAACACGGTGCGCCCGGAGGCGCCGTACACAATGGCGCTGCGCTGGTTGTTGAACATATCCGCTTCCATGAAAGCCACGGATACGTCGTTGGCCCGCACCGTGTACACGTGGGAGGCGTTGTCCGCGGCCACGTCGGTAAACTGCACGTCGGCGCACTGGACGGTGCGTGTCTCGCCGCCCAGCGTGTAGGTCTTTTCGTAGACGGAGGTGACGCGCTGATAGCCCAGATAGACGTCGTCCTTATAAAGGCTGACGATGAAGCCGGAGGGGATCGGATTTTCGGGCTTGTCGTTCATCACCCGGGCGTAGATGACGATCTCCTCGCCGGCGTCTGCGGTGTTGGTCCTGGATACGCTCTCGCCGCCGATGGTGATCTCCAGACCCTTGCCCAGCGTCCCGGAGAGGGTCTCCGGGATCACGATCAGGTCGGGTCTGTCGTCGTACACCGTGACCATCACGTTGTGCACCGCATAGGAATCGGTGGGCAGCTCCTCCTTGTTGTACCCCTTGGTGATCAGGGCGTTGGCGGTGCCGTTGTCGTCGGTGACGGTAAGCGTTGCGATATACGTGCCCGACGCGGTGTAAACGTGGGTGGGCGCAACGCCCCAGCCGGAGGCGCCGTCGCCGAATTCCCATATGTAGCTCTTGATCTGCCCGTCGGGATCGTAGCTGCGGGAGCCGTCGAACACGACCGTCTTGTTGACGGTGGCGTTGAAGTCCACGCCTGCGTTGGCCGTGGGCAGAGCGTTGATCACGGTCTGCACGGCGGCGGTGCACTCCTCCGGGTTGGAGGACGTGCCGGCACGGAACTCGTACACGCCCGCCGGCATCTCGGCGTTGGCGTACAGGTCGATGTAGAAGTACGCCAGCTCCACGTTGTAGGAGGTCACCGTGACGGACTGCTTATCCACCAGCATGAAGCTGCCTGTTCTGCCGCTGACCACCGGCGCCCGGAACAGATACACCATCACGCTCTCCGGATTCTTGCCGGAGTTGTACACGGTGGCCTGCACGCCCAGAGGCACGGCGTCGTCCTCGTCGTGGAACTTGCCGGTGTCGTAGAACACGGCAGTGCGCTTCAGCACCGTTGTTGAATCCTGCAGGTACGTGATGCCGGTGGTCTTGATCCCGGTGACCGCAGTGGCGGAGCCGTAGACCACTTTATAGTAGCGGGGCAGGATATTGCCGTTTCCGTCCCGGAGGATCTCATCCACCACGTAGAGGAGCTCCTTCTCCTCGCCGTCCACGGTGTAGGTATCCTTCCAGTAGTTGGAGAAGGACAGGCTCACGGGCTCGCCGCTCAGGTCGGCGGAGGCGTAGCGGTACACGGCGGCAATATTCTCCTTGGCGAAGTCCGCCGACTCGCCCACCATCAGGATCTGATACCGCAGCGCGGCGTTGTCCTCGCTGACGGCGGCGGTGATGGGCGCCGTGAAGGTATAGGCGTCCGCGCCGCTCTTGCTGCCGCTGAGTCCCTCGGGCACCAGCACGCTGACGCTCACGTTGGTCTCGGTGTTGCGGATGGATTCGGGCAGGCCGTTGGAGCCCACGATCACGGACATGGTGTCCACGTAGGTGCCCGTGCTGTCGTCCAGGATCTTCACGCTGTCCCGGGCCACGATGTGGGTGTTGACCTCGCTGATCAGGGAATCCAGCTCCACGCCCTCATAGGGCTTGTGGGTGATGGTGGCGGTGAAATCGTTGATCACGCCGTACACATCCTGCAGGTAGCCCTCCTCCAGCTCGGGCATCGTCCAGAGGATGGTGAAATAGCCCCAGACCATGTTGGGCAGGTCGCTGCCGTCATCGGCAAGGCCGTTGCCCACGCCGGGGATATCGCCCAGCACCAGCCGGAAGGAATTGGCGTTGTAGGAGCCGAAGGAGGAGCTGACGATCTGCCACTCGGAACGCAGCCCCGACGTGTTGGACACGATATCCAGCTGGCTGGAGTCGAGGATCACGTTTTTGGCCGTGCCCGTGCCGTCGTTGGTCACGGAAACGCCCATCCGGAAGCTGGCGTTGGGGTAGATCTTGTGCGGCAGGTAATAGTCCACCTTCAACTGCGGCTGGGGATTGACGTTGATCTCCACCGCGTCGGTAGAGGTGGTCACCAGCTTGCCGTTGACCATGTAGGTGATGCGGGCAAACACCTGATACTTCCTGCCGGACTCGCCGCCCATGCCGATGCCGGGAATAATCTTCCACTTGCCGGTGTAGGTGGAGCCGGAGGCGATGCCGGATGCGGCGGCGCCCTGGGTCTGGATGACATACACGTTGTCGGTAATGAAGGACACCTCTCCCGTCACGGGGTCGGTGTACTGGATCACCACCTCGGTGGTCAGACTCTCCAGATCATAGCTCGGGTAGTTGTTGGTGATCTTCAGCTCCGCGTCGAAGGCCTGGCGCTCCAAAGAGGCCGTCTGGGACAGGGAGAGCTTTACCACCTCGTACACGCCGCCGGAGGCGGACTCGTCCTTTTTGATCCGCTCGCCGGTCTCGTTCTGGAACACGAAGTAATCCAGCTCCTCGACCTCGGTGTCGTCCGGCATCTGGATCTCCACCGCTTCCTTCTTGCCGTCGGCGGTCACGACCTCCATATTCACCTTCTGCTTGCCGGGGTTGTAGATGGGCACGCGCACGTCCGTGGTTTTGGCGGGGTACACGGGCAGGCCCGTATCCTCGTCAAAGCTGACGTAACTGCCGGTCACCCGCAGCACCGCCTTTTGCGCGGCGGCGTCATTCTGCGCAAAGGTGGGCAGGTCGTAGTAGCCGGGCTGCACCAGCAGCTGCACCGTCACGTTGGACATGGCGGGAATGGTGCCGATGTATCCGCCGCCCACCACCGACAAGCCGCTGACGTTGCCGTCCACCACCGCCACGGCGTCGATCACGTCGATCAGGCTGTTGTTGACGATCTTCGTCTCCAGCACGGCGACGCTCTGCATGTTTTTGGCAATGGTGAACCAGGGCATCGAGCTTCCCAGCTTCGGCTCGGGGATCTTGACGCCCAGATCGATGGACAGCTCGATCTCGTATTCGTCCACGATGGTGGTTTCAGTGACCGTCCAGCTGATCTCCACCGGGTTGGTGGTCAGCACGATCTCCTCATATGCCGGCTGGGTCATGGGCATGACCGTGAATTCGCCGGTGTAGGTCTGCTTGCCGCTGGCCGCCACGGTGAAATCGTACACGCCGATGGGCTTGTCGCTCAGCGTGGCGGTGCCGGTGGCATCCGTGGTCAGCGAATAGTTGAGATAGTAGATCGTCTCCTTGCCGTTGACGTACTGCACGTAGGGATCGCGGCCGTACAGCGTGATCACCGCGCCGGAAACGTCCTCGCCGAAGTCGTCCCGGACCTTGAACTGTGCCGAGCCGTAGGAAAGGGCGGTGACCTCCAGCCCCACCGGGATGGCCAGCGACACCACGCCGTTGGTAACGGTGACGGTGTCCTGATACTTGCCGTACTGGACGGAGGAGGTGGGCGCCATCACGATGTTGAAGGACAGGCTCTCGCCGGGGGCAAGGGTGGTCTTGTCGGGCTCGCCGGCTCTGATGAAGCTGAGTCCGCCGCTTTCCACCACGATGTTGCGCATGGTGGCGATGCCCTTGTTGGTGACCGTGACGGTCTTGGTCACGGTGGTGCCGGGATTGGCGGCGGCGGTGACAGCCTTGCTGTCGGCGTACAGCTTGGGCACGCCGGGGCGCATGCTGAGCTTCACCGTGGTGGTGGCGGAGGCTCCCTCAATGGAGGAGAACTGGATCACGTACTCGGCGCTGTCCGCGCAGTCCTCATCGGTAAAGAAGTTGAGGGTAACCGGGAAGGACTCGCCGGCGGCCAGCGTGGATTTAACGGTGGAATAGTCCAGCGCGGCCGTGATGCCGTCGTAGTCGTTGCCGTTCAGCAGCACCGCGGAAACGCCGGTCAGACCGCCGTACTCGCCGTCCCATGCGCTGTTGAACAGGTAGACCTTCGCGCTGAAATCCGTGTTCTTGGCGGCGGTGACGGTGGTGGCGGTGGGCTTGGTCTCCATGCCGTAGATGGTGATGTCGCTGCCCCGGATGCCGCTGCCGAACAGCTTTTCAAAGGCGTAGGCGCTGATGCTCCACTTGCCCGCGTCGCCGCTGGCCGCCTTGAAGGAATAGGTGAAATTGCCGTTTTCATCGGCGGTGAGGAAGATGATCTTCTCGCCGCGCCAGAAATACTCGTACCCGTCCGGCACCTCGCCGTTTATCTCCGCGCCGTCGGGCAGCCGGTCGCCGTAATACGGGGCCAGATTCAGATCCAGAACGATGGTGCCGGTATACGGAGTGTTGCCCACACCGGCGTTGCCGGAGATGGTGATCATCTCGCCCACGAAGTAGCTGTTCATCGAGGTGCTGACGCTGCCGACGATGTCGTCGATGAACATGATCTGCGTGTCGTACTGGGCGGTGTATCCGGCGCCCTGCGCGAAGTAGGTCAGGGTGTACATGCCGCTGGTCAGCCCCTCGGTGAGGATGGAGCCGCTGAAGTTGCCGGTACCCTGGTCGGTCAGCACCGCCTCGCGGAACATGGAGGCGTCGGCGTTGTTCTCCAGCCGGACGGAGATCATGGCGCCGTCGCTGACGCTGGTCAGCAGCTTGCCGGGCTTGGAAGCAAGCTCCATCCTGCCTATGACGTCGATGGAATAGCTGGAGCCGACGAACATATTGGCGCCGAAGTCAGCGTCCTCGCCGGACTTGTTGGGGCTCACCGTCAGGGTCAGACCGTCCTGCACGGTGAACTCGTAGCTGTAGGTATAGCTGCCGAAGGCCGTGTCCACGCTGTTCCAGTCAAGGGGCTCGTAATACGTGGTGTCAAAGTCGGCGCCGTTGCCCCGCTCCAGTGTCAGCATCAGCCGCCATTGGCCGGAGGAGACCGGGTTCCAGTACAGGATCTGCACGGAGGTACTGTTGCCCTGAATGCCGTTGTAGTTGCCGGAGTTGACCAGCGTCCATCTGGTGGGCGCGCCGTCCTCGTCCAGCTTGTTGGCCCAGAGCTTGAGCACGTAGGGCTGATAGAGCGTGGCAACGCTCCGGTTGGACACCCGCACCAGGAAGCTGGCCCGGTTGCCCCACTCCACCGTGTCCGCAGGCGCCCACGAAACGTCGGACAGCCACAGATCCGGCTTGATGACGGTGATATTGACGCTCTCCTCGCTGTCCTCCGACGCCGTTTCCAGCACCGCCAGATCCGCATCTGTAACGACGCGGATGTCGTGGACGCCGTCACTGGCCACCCACTTGGCAGTGATCCCCGTGGCGTAAGGCACGCCCTTTTTCAGCGTGTCCGCGCCGACACGCACCGTCTTGATAACGGTGCCGTCGATGTAGAAGCGAACGTTGACGGCCTTGGAGATATCCGCGTTGGGCGTCAGCGTGGCGCTCAGGGTGACCGTGCCGCCTTGGGCGATCCGCCCGCCGGTCATGCCCACGGGGTATTCCACGGTCAGCTCGGTGGCGATCTCCGCCCGAGCCACCGTAAAGGCAGGGGTCTCAAAGCTCGTGGCGTTGTCGGTGGGATCGGTCTCGATCAAAAGCGGGTCGTCCGCGGCGATCACCACGGCATGCTTGCCGGGGGTCGGCGCTTCATAGAAGCTCACCACCCGGGAATCGCCCGCCGCCAGCGTGACCGACGCGGTATCCGTCAGCACGCCGTCCAGATACAGCGAAACGTTGAACTTGGCGCTCGCCCGGCCGGTGTTGGCCACATTGGCGGAGTAGATCACCTTTTCCTCCGAGGTGAGCTTCACCGTCTTGTCCAGCGTCACGCCGTTGCGCCAGTCGCCGCCGGTGACGGCGATCTCGGCAAAGTCGGTCTGCCGGGCGTTGTAGCTCTCCGTCCGGCTGTTGTTCTGCTTGTTGGACTCCTTCAGCGTATCCAGCAGATCGTTGGCCACGATCTTGATGATCTGGGCGCCGGTTTCGGCGGTGTAGGTGAAGGAGACGATCTTCTCCCCGCCCACGGCGATGCCGCCGCTGACCGTCTGATAGCCGCGGTACACGCCATTGAGGTAGAAGCCGGTCAGGAAGGACATATCCACCGGCACCTCGCCGTATGCCTCGGCGCTGTTGCGCACCGTGGCGTCAACGCGCACGGTGTCATTCTCCCGGATGGTGTTCTCCTCATCCACCGGCGTGAACTCGCTGTCCGTGGCGCCCATCCTGTACACCGTGACGGCAGCGACCAGCAGGTCGGGCCGCTTGTCGATCACGCGGACGGTCTTGGTGACGGAGGCGGAGGCACCCCGCTGATCCGTGGCGGTCAGGGTAACGGTGTACTCGCCGGGGGTCAGATAGCGGTAGGAAACGCTCTTGCCGTTTCGCAGCGTGCCGTCGCCCATGTTCCACACGAAGGTAAGATTATCGCTCTCGCCCTCATCCACGTCGCTGGAGAGCTCTGCGCCGTAGGTCTCGACCTCGGAGGAGTCCACCGCCGCCTTGGCAGTGATCACCGGACGGGGCGCGTGGTTGACAGCGTAGGGGCTGGTCACGATGTCCTTGGCGCACGCCGCGGCGGTGAAGGTCAGCGCCGTGGCGTCCGCGGGAACGGTGAAATCAAAGGTATAGGAATGGTTTCCGGGAGCAAGTCCGGCAAACTCCTTGTTCGCGACTGTCAGCACCCGACTGCCTGTGTTCGCCGTCAGCACCAGCGTGCCGGCCGCCTTGGCCGGGCCGGTGTTGGTGAAGTTGACGGTGATCTTCATCGGCTGGTCGGCCGTGGGCACCGCCACGTCCGTCATGACTGACTTGAACTCAAGGGAGAAGACCGACGTGGGCACGGCGCTGACAGGCCCCGCAGGCGCGGAGATGTTGCCGGCTCTGTCCACGCAGGCCAGCCAGTAATAGTAGCGCACGCCGTCGGTAAGCCCCGTATCCGAGAAGCTGCCGGACGCGGTTTCGCCCACACTTTCAAGGGCGGCGGGATCTGCGTCCGGGTCGGTGGAGCGCAGGATGCGGGTGTAGTACACGTCGCTTCCGGAGGCGGTGAAGCTGATGGTAACGCAGCCGCCGCTCATGGCGTCCGCCGCCTTCACATCACGGGGCGACTCAGGCGGGACGGAATCGTACTTGTATTTTGCATAGTACCAGGACGAGGCGTGCTCCGCGCCGCCGTTGTTCTCCGCCTTCACGCGCACGGCAAACCAGGCCCCCTCCTGCAGTCCGGCAAGGGCCGAGAAATCGATGGTCGTGACCGCCTGGAACGCGCTGTGTCCCACGCCGGCCAGCATGGTATCGTCCACCTCGACGCGCTGAATGCCCTCCGTGATCACAGCGGCGCTGTGCCACGTCAGATCCTCGCTGGGCTCCACGTTGGAGGAGGTGCCGATATAGGCGTATTCAACAGTGAATCGCTTGATGGCGATCCGGTCTGAGGCCACGGCGGTCAGTGTCAGGTCGCCGTTGAAGCTGGAAGCGCGCAGCGGATCGAGATAGATGACGGTGGGCGGCGTCTTCTGCTCGCCGGGGAGGGCGGTGACCTCATTGGAGAAGGCTCCCTCCTCTTCACCGGCAAGGGCGCACACCTTATAGCGGTACGTCACAGTAGGATCCAGCTCGTCGTCCACGTATACGCCGTCGGCGGAGGAAACGTCCGCCAGCAGCTCATAGGCACCGCTGCCCTGGGCCCTGTAAATGCGGTAGCCGGTGACGTCCAGCCTCAGCACCGACTGCCAGCCCAGCGCGATCTTGCGCTCGCCCGGCTCGGCGATCAGCGCCGCGGGCGCCGAGAGCGTGTCGCCGACGGCGTACACGTTGGTGCGCCACTCGCTCTTGTTGCCTGTGGGGTCAAGAACCCGGAAGCGGACGAAAATGTTCTGGGAAGCGCCGGCGCGCACCTTGGACAGATCCACCGTAACGTCAGTGCCGTTGAAGCTGCCGCTGTAAAGCTCGGCAAACTGGGCGTTCACATCGTCATAGCTCTTCCACTCCACCACCACGGACGACACCTTTACGTTGTCGTACGCCCTGATGCCGAAGGTCTGAGTGGTGGAAACGCGGGCCCCCTCCTGCGGGGTGACGGCGCTCAGCGACGGCGCCGAGTCGTCCCGGATCATGGAGACGGCGTTCCCGGTGACGGCGGCCTCGCTGACGACGCTTTGCCCGGCGACGGTGGCCAGCGCCACCACCGCGTAGTAATACCCGGTGCCCACGGAGGCCAGAATGTCGCTGTAGGAGCGGGACGTGGTCTCAGCCACCAGATTGTCTGCGCTGACGATGCCCTCCACAGTCGTGCTGCGGTAGAGGCGATAGGTTTCGCTGTTGGCAACGCTGCCCCAGCGGACGCTGACCTTGCCCACCTCGGAGGAGGCGGTGACGTATTCGGGGCTGAAGAGCTTCAAGCCGATCTCCAGCGCCGCGGTGTTGCTGCCGAAATTGGCGTTGCCGTAATATTCGGCATAGAACTGCTGAGTGCCCAGCCAGCCGGAGTCGGTGGCGGGGATCGTATACTCCACGGTGGCCGTGCCGTCGGCGCCGAACCTGCCGTCGGCGAACCAGCGGCGGTAGTTGTCCACCACCCGGTAAAGCCGCAGCGTCACACCCTGTCCCGCCGCAGGCGAGACGGCCGTGAACGTGAGCTTGTCGCCCAGCTTGATGTCGCTGAACTCTGCCGCGCCGTTCACCCGGACGGTGAGCTCGTACTTCGGCACGCCGCCAAACAGGATCTGGCTGGCGAGATATTCGCTGCGGTTGCCCGCCATATCCACGGCGCTGACCACGTAGACGTAGTACCGGCCGGAGGAAATGCCGTTTTCCACGTTCCGGGCCGCCGGATCGGTGGAGATCACGCTGTAGTAATACCGCTCCGCATTGGCAGCCAGATCGGTGAGGAGGGTCTGGGCGGTCTGCAGCTCGGAGAACTCGTACCGTCGCACCTCCACGGCGCTCAGCGCCTCCCCGATCTCCGGGATCGACCAATCCACCGCCGCCACCAGCCGCTCATAGCTGTACCGGGCGTCGGGGCCCTTGACGGCAGCGGCGGCGCCGACGGAGCCGGTGCTGATGTCGGGGGCGGAGTTGTCCACCGTGATGGGGATCTCATCATAGCAGGTCAGGCCGAAGAAGTCGGTGACGGCAAGGGTAAGGCGGTAAGCGCCGTCCGGGATATACCGTCTGCCGCCCTCGTCCGTCAGCGCCGCCGCCCCCGCTAAATCGCCCAGATCCAGCGTGTTGATGGTGGCGGACTCGCCGCAGGCGGCGCCGATGATGTTGTTATAGTAATTGTAATAGTAGCCCCAGTAGTAGTTGCTCGTGTCGGTCACGTCATAGCTCCACGCGGCGTACACGCTGCCGTCAGCGCCGATCACGGCCACTTCCAGCGTTTTGATGTAGTTGTTGTCCCGCGCGTCCACCCGGAAATTGATCTTGCCGCCAGTGTTGGTGCCCGCGAGGGCGGTGGTACCGCTGCCGTCAAAGGTCCCGGTGGGCGGCGTGACGTCGGCAGAGGGCGTAACGTCGGCAGAGGGCGCCGTCTGGTCGCCCAGACCGCCGGTGGACGTCAGCACGCAGACCTTGAAGTAGTATGCGCCCGTGTACTTGGACACGTCCAGCGGGATGAAGACGGAGGTGACGCCGGGCAAAACGTCCGTTTCGGAGAAGGCGTAGCGGTCGTCGCCCATCTTGTAGGCATAGACCCGGTAGCCGTATTCGGGCGTGCCGGCCAGAACGCTTTCGGGCAGCTCCACCTTGTTCCAGCTGACCGCGGCGCCGGCGTTTCCGGGCACGACGGCAAGACCCGCAGGCGGGTCTATTTTAAGATAGGTATAGGCGGCGGTCTTTACAAGGGACTTGTTGCCGTGGGCGTCCACGGCGTAGGCGGCGATCTCGATGACGTCGCCGTTTTTCAGCTCAAAGCTCCGGTAGTCCGTGTTGTAATCGCCGTTATTGTTGTAGCGCGTGCGGCTGATCTTGATGGCGGCGGTGATGGCGGACACCTGCTCTGCGTCGTACTCGCTCAGGGTCAGACCGCCGTTATAATAATAGTCGCTGGTATCGCTCCGGAGCCAGCTGCCGCCGTTGACCCGGTACTCGATCACCACTTCCTTCAGCAGCTGATCGTCGGTCACGTTGACGGACACCACGGAGGAGTTGTCCACGTTGCTGGCGCCGGAGGTGTTGATGACGTTGCTGACCTGCGGCGCGGCGGCGTCGGAAAGCAGCTTGACGGGCGCTGTAGGCAGCGTTGTGACCCAGATGATATCGCTGCCGTCAAACATATCGCTCTGCCAGTTGGCCATCTCCTTGGAGGGATCCTTGACCAGCCGGACGTAGAAGCTGTAATACCGGTCCGGCGCCGGGGAATTGTACCACAGGTTGCCGGCAAGCGGCAGCTTGTTCCCGTTGGAGAACTCGTAGGTAAGCACGCCGTCCTTCATATACTCGGTGATATTTGTGTCGTAATCACCGTTGCTGCGGATATACCAATACTCGACCTTGGCGTAGTCCAGAATATGGTCGAGGAAATCGTTTATCATCTCCGCGGTGAGCGTATTGCTCCCCCAGTAGGAGATGAAGGACTCACAGATCCGCTCTCTGGTCAGCGCGTCAAAATAGGGCGTGAACGGCTCGATGCGGAAGCGGTCACTGTCCGCCGTCACCTGCAGCGCCGGCATAGGCGTCCTCGTGACGTCGTTGGCGTTCACGGTAAACTGCGCGTATTGCCACGCCGAGGTGTTGCCCGCCGTGTCCGTGGCGCGCACGCCGGCAAAATAGGTGCCGGGCTGAACGTCGCGGGTGTCGTAATGCGCCCGGAACCACATGCCGTTGTTGAACGGCACGTCCGCCGTGGAATAGTAATACGTGGCCGCCGCAGGGAACCCTGCCGCAGGCGTGTAGACGTAGCTGCCCTCCTCGCCCGAACGGGTGTAGTAGGCAATCTCCAGGCTGTACAGCCGTCCGTCGTCCCGAGCATAAACGTTGGTCTGTCTGTTGCTGTACCCGCCTCTGCTGGAGTCGTAGGGCCGGATATCCGTGATGACCGGCGCCTCGTCGTCCGCGCCCGCGGAGCAGCCGTACTTGTACACGCTCTCCGGCTCGGCGTCGTATTTGCCGGTGGCGATCTGGCGCTGCCGGATGGTAAAGGTGGGATACTTGACGGGGTCGATATAGACTCTCAGATTTCCGTTCTCGGGAGAGGTGTTGTCGTAATAGTACGTACTCGTCCATTTGATGGAGCTGCCGCTCTCGTCGATGAACTGGAAATCAAATCGGTAGTCCTTCTTGGGTGTCCAGCGCAGCACCACGCTGGAGGAATCCTGCTCCACGGTGAAGTCCTGCGGGGCGGGCATTTCCTCCGCCACGGCCGTAAAGGTCGCCGAGGCGGTATTGCCGTTGGCGTCCGTGACGGTATAGCGGAAGGTATATTCGTTCCCGGCCACCAGCGTAACGTAACGAAGCGACTTGTAATACGAATAATTCTTGGTCGCCACGTCGTAGGCGGCGATGTACACGTAAGCGCCGTCGTCCCCGGAGGACAGCTTGTATTCCAGCCGATACGATCTGACGCGCTGGTTGTCGGAGGACTCGGCGAACACCGTGCAGGCGTTGGAGATCTTCTCCGCCTCCAGATCGCCCGGCTGGCGGAAGTAGAACGCCGTGATCACCGGCGCCTCCTCGTCCTCGGGCAGCACGTACAGCGGCGTGGACAGTTCCGTGCGGAACCAGCCGGTGTTGCCGTGGCGGTCAAAGACGCCGTAGGTCCACTTGCCCCATTCGGAGCGGGGATATATCTCCGCTATGTACACGTACTCGGTGTCGGCCTCCAGATTGTCGCTGGGATCCGTGTACTGCCAGCCGCTGTCCGCGCGGATATCCACCAGCTTGGTGAAGCCGGAGCTGTTGCGGGGACGGCGCCAGAGCGAGATGTAATCGTAATTGGCGTTGTCCGTCAGATAGGCCTTGATCACCGCCTTGGCGTCTGCCGCCGTGGCGCCGGCCGAGCCGGTGATGTCCGCCGCGGTCTTGCCCTTGTTGACGGTAATATAGGTGTACAGCTCCTCCACGGTCTGATCGGGCACGGTGATGCTTCCGGCGTCGATCTCCATGCCGTAGATCTGCGGCGTGACCTGCAGTCCGCTCAGGCGGGGATAGGTATAATCCTCCGCGTTGTTCTCGCGGCGGAAATACAGGTACACGATGGCCTTCTCGCCGGCGGCGGAATCAGGCGTCGCCCGGAACGTGAGGCGCCATTCGCCCGCCGTGAGGAACGGGGCGTCGTCGTACCACAGCCCGTCGGCATAGGGGACGTTGTACCAGTACGCGTCCTCGGTGACGTAGGCGCCGTCCACCTTCTTTTCAAGGGAGATATACGCCTGGCACTGGGAGTTGAAGCCGTTCTGGTTGATCGTCCGCACGTACTGCAGCTGATACTTGCTGCCCTCCGGCACGGTCACGTCCACCGACTGGGTCATCTCGCCCGCAACGATCGGGATATAGTATTCCTCGGAAAACTGCCCCGCGGCGGTCAGCGAAGGCACCTCGAAGGACTCCACCGCTTCGGAGGCCACGAACTGCATCCCGCGGCTGGAAATGCCGCTGTAAAGCCCGCCGCGGCTGCCCGCCCATACCGCAACGGCGGTCAGCGTCAGGTTGCGGTCAAAGGAGAACGGCCCCGTGTACTCGGTCAAATTGCTGTCCGGGTAGTTGATGCTCGGACTGTAGCTGAGCGAATAGTAGAGCTTCGCGCCTTCAGAAGCGGTGGTAAGGGTCACTGCGGAGCCGTCCACCGACACCTCCGGCAGCGCCGGCATGCTATAGAGATAGCCCGAGTTGTCGGAGGTGAAATAGTAGACCTGTCCGTCCACGGTGACCCGGGCGCCGGCTCTTACGTAAAAGCCCCAGTATTTGCCGTAATCGTCCACGCCGGAGCGCGCGGCGATATCCGCCAGCGTGACGCTGCCGGGCAGGCAGGCGCCGGCGGCGGCGTTCAGCGTTCCGTTGTCGTCGAAGACCCGGGCGTGATAATCGTTGGGGATATAGTAATACGCAACGTCGATCTGGGAGCCGGGGAACAGCTCGGCAAGACCCGGCAGGTCGACGTACAGTCTGCCGCTCTTGTCATAGATCACGTCGTAATCTTTCCCGTTGATGTTGTCCCAGCCCACCATGGTGCGGCTGCCGGCGCCGTCAACGGCGTAGATGTCAAACTTGCCCGCATAGGCGTAGAAGCCGGAATACACCCGTCCGAAGGCGCCGGTCTCCGCGTCGTACACCGCGGCCTTGATCCTGACGCGGGGCTTCTCGGCCCCCACGTACAAAACGTAGCTGCCCGGGCGGGCCGAGGCGCTTTCCAGGGTGGGATCGGCGGGAACGGAGCCGTCAGTGGTATAGTTGTAGTAAACGACGGCGTTGTCCCTGACCGTGCCAAGGTAGAGATAGAACCCGCGGTCGGAAATGTACTTCTCCCCCATGTCGCTGGTGGCGCCGGAGAAGAACACCTTGTCGCCGCTGTCGATGCTGATGCTGCCGAGCTCCACGTTGAACAGGCAGTTCTGGTCGGCGCGGATGAGCAGCGTATAGTCGCCGGCCGGGAGAAGGGTGTTGCTGTAATAATGCGTGTACCCGCCCGCGTCGTACCGCTCAAAGCTGACGGAAAGGCTGCCGTCGGCGCTTTGCAGCGAGGGATAGTTGATCGTATACCCGGCGTAGCCGCCCGCCTCCGCGTTTTGGCTGCGCATGTCGAAGGAGATGAGACCCGGCTCGGTCAAGGTGAAGGTGACGCGCTGGGGAATGTCTACGCTGCCGCCGTTTTTGCCGGGCAGATTGCTCACGCAGAAGCTGATGGGCCCGCCCGAGGTATACGGCAGGGCCGGCGCGCCCAGCGCATAGCCGCCGCCGTCGGCCACGGTCTCGGACACGGCGGAATAGCTGCCCTCATTATAGGCGACCGCCCGGACGAGCCGGTTCAGCCCGCCCAGGGACAGCGGGCCGGTATACTCCGCTCTGGAGCCGGAGGAAGCGGGATCGCTGCCGTCCAGCGTATAGTAAATGACGCCATCGGCCGAAATGGTGACGGTGCCCTCCGAAACGGAGATGGCCGGGGCGGAGTCGGTGACGGTGATCTCCCGCTGGGCCACCGTGCCGCTGATGCTGTTGCTGTCATTGTAAACGTATGAATAGGCCTTGACGGTGATCACGTCGCCCTTTTCATACCCGGCCGTGCTGATAGGGCCGGTATAGAGCGTGCCGTAGTACGTGGGATCCCTGCCGTCCAGCGTGTAGTAGATCTCCGCGGTATATCCCTGCGGAACGCCCGCGCTCTCCAGCGTGATCCTGGTGCTGGCAGTGTCACCGCCCTGCCCATTGCCGGCAATGACAGTGTCGCCCACGCGGGTCAGCGGCTTTTCAAAGATGATGAGGTCGCCGTTTTCGTCCGTATAGCACTCGTCGTTGGTGCTGTCATACAAAATGGCATAGAGCGCCACATCGCCGGCGTTGATGTCGCCGTCGATGTCGATGGTACCCCAGGAATACTCCCAACCGTAGGTGGAACGGGTGTCGCCGATCTCGCCCACGCCGTAGTAAATGGTATCAAACGTTCCGCCGTAAACGATCCGGGCGTTCAGCGAGCAGGGATAGAACAGCGCCTCGCTGTCGTCGTACCAGTTGGAAAATACGATGGAGGGGGTCAGGTTGAAGTCGTAGGTTCTCTCCTCCACCGGCGAGGTGTAGACCGTCTCGCCGTAGCAGGAATAAACGCACACGCCCTTGTAGTTCAGGGTCACGGCGCCGGCGCACTCGTCCAGCAGATCGTTCAGATAGCCGGGCTGGCTGTCGGCCAGCGCGAAATCATAACACGCCTCGCTGGGCTCGTCCGCCTCCGCGTCCACCGCAGCGGTGAGATAGTATGTCTGCGTAATATTGGTGGCGGTGGCGCCGGAGAGATTCAAAAAGTCGGTCATGCGGAGGTTGTAGCTGCCGGCACCGCCGTACAGCCCCAGCTGCCGCTGGCAGGCAAGCTCCCAGAAGTTGGTGCTGATAAAGGTGCCCTTGATGGCCCGGCCGTAGGCGTCGGTCATCACGGCGCCCACCCGGGCGTAGTTGTCCGTGAAAAGCACGGCCACCTGTTCCGTGTATTCGCTCCAGCCGCTGTCCTCCGCCGTGAAGTCGAAGGCGGGATCCGCCTTATAGGCGTCGATGGCGGCGTTCAGCCCGGTATAGTAGATCTTCGCTCCCTCCGGTGCGTTGGAGGCAGCGATGGTCACCACGTCGTCGGGCGTGAGGTAATACTCGTTGGCAAGCTCACTGGCGCCCCAGCGGGCGTACAGTCCGCTGGCGGTCTGGAAGGCCAGTCTGGGCGCATAGGGAGAGTCCTCATCGATATCCGTCTCCGGATCGGATGAGGTGTTGTCCTTGGGCTTGTCGGGGGTCAGCGGGGTGTTGCTGTCGCCCGATACCGGCACGGTGCCGTCCCGCGTGCCGGGCCCGTCAAGGCGCGGCGACTCCTCGTAGGAGGAGTAGGCCGGCTGCGTGGAAACGGTGACCACGGGCTCGGCGGACACGGAGGGCTCCGGCAGCTCCGGCTCGTCCTCCGGCCGGTCGGCGGCGTCCTCCTCCCCGTTGTTCTCCGGCTTCGCGGCATCCTCGCCGCCGGGCTGCACGTCCTCGCTGCCGTAGGCCGGGGGCTCCTCCTCCGGCTGCTGCGCGCTGACGGACAGCGGCGAGCACACCTCCGCCACCAGCACCAATGCCAGCAGCAGAGCCAGTCCCTTTCCGATCGTTCGTTTCACCTTTACCATAACGCACCTCAATAAACCGTTTTTTCGCCGTTTTTGCGGCAATTACCGCCGGATCGGCGCCAAAATGATATAATAACTCCAATTTTATTTTGTTGAGTATAGCATGGCGGCCCATTTCGTGTAAAGGCAATTTCAAAATAGGCAAGTGACAGTTGCGTAAACACGCCCGATCCCCCGGCAGAAAACTTCTTTACACCGGCCTCCTTTTTGGCTATAATAGGAATAACAAGAACTTGCGAGATAGGAGATCCACATGGCTGTTATTGAATACGACGAGTATAAGCAGAAGCTGCTGGCGCTGGAGGATACGCTGGGCGAGCTGGAAAAGGCGCTGGGCATCCCCAAGGCCCGGGAGGAGCTGGCCGCGCTACAGAAGGAAACGGAGAGCGACGGCTTCTGGAACGACCTGGAGCGGAGCCAGCAGGTGTCCCAGCAGATCAAGCGGCTGGAGAACAAGATCAAAAAGCACGACCGGCTGGTGGGCGACTGGCAGGACTGCCTGACCCTGTGTGAAATGGGGCAGGAGGAGGACGACGCCTCACTGCTGGAGGACGTGACCTCCGGGTACGATACGCTGCAGAAGGAGATCGAGGAGCGCCGTCTGGCGGCGCTGCTGTCCGGCGAGTATGACGCCAACAACGCCATCTTGACCTTCCATGCCGGCGCCGGCGGCACCGAGGCACAGGACTGGGCGGAGATGCTCTACCGCATGTACACCCGCTGGGCGGAGCGCCACGGTTACACCTACCAGCTGATGGACTACGAGGCGGGCGACGAGGCCGGCATCAAGTCCGCCACCATCCTCATCGAGGGCGAGAACGCCTACGGATATCTGAAAAGTGAAAACGGCGTGCACCGGCTGGTGCGGGTCAGTCCCTTTGACGCCAATGCCCGGCGCCAGACCTCCTTTGCTGCGCTGGAGGTCATGCCGGAGCTGCCCGACGACAGCGACATCGAGATTCGCCCGGAGGACATTGAAATGCAGGCCTGCCGCTCCAGCGGCGCCGGCGGCCAGCA
>JAFTBL010000165.1 GCA_017455225.1 Oscillospiraceae bacterium | reverse complement strand
GCCGATGCCGTTGTCGCTGACGGTCAGCGTGCGCGCGTTCTCGTCCACCGTGATGCGGATGGCGAAATCGCTCGCCTTCAGACCCACGCCTTCGTCGGTCAGGCTGATGTATTTCAGCTTGTCGATGGCGTCGGACGCGTTGGAGATGATCTCCCGCAGGAAGATCTCCTTGTGGGTGTAGATCGAGTTGATCATCAGATCCAGCAATCGCTGGGATTCGGCCTTGAACTTTTTCTTTCGCATAGTATATCCCTCCGAACGGTATTCTCTGCGCGCAAGAGAGGGGGCGCCGTCGGCGCCCCCGGTGCTGCTTGCCCGCTTGTTTATTTCTTCCGGCGCAGCAGCAGGATCAGCCCCGTGCACACCGCCAGGACGGCCGTGCCCGCCGCCACTGCCACCGCGATGGCCCGCTTGCGATCCGCCGTCAGCTCCTCCAGCTTTTCACCGCCGCTTTCGATGAGGCAGGCGGTCTTCTCCTTCAGGGCGGCAAAGCCCTGAGCGCCCAGCTCGATCGCCGCCTCGCCCAGCGTGCCCAGCAGCTCGCCGGCGGTGCACAGTGCCACGTGTCCCTTTTCCAGCAGAGTGGAGATAAACTGTTCCATCCCTCTTCCTCCTTCGTCAAAATCGATCGATCCTGTTTACATTGGCATTATACCACGGCTCGTCTGAAAAAAGAATGAACGAATTGTCAATTTTTCTGTAAAATATGGTAACATAGATCCCACTCTCTGGCAAGAGGCAGTTGCGGCATACCTCCGCACGGCGGCGCATAGGCTTGTCTTGTGCAAAAGGAGGTGGCGCCATGAAGGCGATGCAGGCGGTGAAAAGAGCCGGAGCCCTTGCGCTGGCAGGGCTGACGCTGTGGGCGGCAGGAGCGACGGTGGGCAGCCGGACGCTGCAGGAGGCGACGTCCGCCCTGCGCCGGCAGTCCCCTGCGGCGTGGCTGGTGCGCTGGGAGCTGGGCGACGTATTCGAGCGCAGCGGCGTATCCCTGCCCACGGCTCTGGCGCTTCTGCAATCGCCCATGCTGCGCTATATCCCCGCCGCGGCGGAGACCGCGCCGCAGTCCACGGGGTCGAACCGGCCGGAAGAAGAATACCTGCCCCCGGAGGACGCCCGGGAGCCGGAAACCCCGGCGCAGGACGACCCGCCCGCTCCCCCGCCAGGCGACGACAGTCTTGCCGAGGGGCTCACCTTCACCGACAACGGCGTACCGGCGGAAACGGTGGCGCCAGCGCCGGACGGCTATACCGTCGCCGGCGGGGTGCTGATCCGCAACCGCAGCGACAGGACGCTGCCGGTGGAGACTGTCGCCTCCGGCGACTTCGCCGCCAAATATCCGGCGGAAGGGCCGCAGGTGCTGATCTATCACACCCACGGCAGCGAGGCCTATTCCCTGCCGCCGGGACAGTCCTATCATTCCACCGGCAGCTACCGCAGCGACGACGCCTCCGTCAGCGTGGTGGGCGTGGGCGACGAGATCGCCGCCGTGCTGTCCTCCTACGGCATCTCCGTGCTCCACGACCGCACCCGGTACGACGACCCCAGCTATACCGCGGCCTACTCCCGCTCCGGCGACGCCGTGGAGGCGTATCTTGCCAAGTATCCCTCGCTGGTGTACCTCATCGACGTACACCGTGACGCGGTGCAAAACGAGGCGGGACAACAGTTCAAGCTGGTATCGGCGGAGGATCCGCGCGCCGCCCAGCTGTGCCTTGTGATGGGCGTCAACCACGACGGCTGGGAGCAAAACCTGACTCTGGCGGCGGCGGTGCAGCGCACGCTGCAGGCCGATCGCCCTACGCTGATGCGCCCCATCTCCCTGCTCAACGCCAACTACAACCAGAACTTCTCCCGCGGGTCCATGCTGCTGGAGGTGGGCGCCGCCGGCAACTCGCCGGAGGAGGCCGTGTACGCGGGGCGGCTGTTCGCCAAGGGGCTGGCAGAGACGATCCTTGCCGCTCCGGCCGGATAAACCGCTTTACACCGCCGCCGTTTTCCCTTATAATGGCAGCGGAGGGATGACCATGGCCAGATGGACCCAAGCAGACTATATCGGCAACGTGGTAACGCTGGCGCGGCGGATGGCCGGCTGTTTTCTGGTACGGCAGACGCCCTGCGGCCAGGTGGTGTGCCGCATCGTGGAGACTGAGGCCTACAAGGGCGCCACGGACAGGGCGTGCCACGCCTTCAGCTATCACAAAACCGCCCGCAACGCCGCCATGTTCGGCCCGCCGGGCACCGCCTACGTATATCTCATCTACGGCATGCACTGCTGCCTCAACTTCGTGGTCAACCCCGCCGGAGAGCCGGATGCCGTGCTGCTGCGGGCGGTGGAATGTGTGGAGGGGGCGGACGCCATGGCGCGCCTTCGCTACGGCTGCGCCGCGGCGGACATGACCCCCTATCAGCGCAGGCACCTTGCCGACGGGCCTGGAAAGTGCTGTAAAGCACTTTCCATTGACAGATCGTGCAACGGAACGGATATCACCGGTGACGCGCTGTATATCTGCACTGATCTCACAGACGCCGGACTGATGCCGGACAAGGCCCGGGGCGCCGTCCGTGCCGGCAAGCGCGTCGGTATCGACTACGCCGGAGAGGCGCGCGACTATCTCTGGCGCTTTACGTGGGAGGAAACGCCATGCTGATCTTTGACATGGACGGAACGCTGATCGACTCCAACGGCATCTGGCGCACGGTGGATGAAACGTTTCTGTCACGCCGGGGACTGCCCTATACCCGGGAATACTACGAGGGCGTGGCCCACACCGTGTTCCCCAAGGCCGCCGCCTTTACAAAGGAATATTGCCGCCTTTCGGAGAGTTTGGAGGAGATCATGGCGGAATGGATGGAGCTGGCGGGCGATATGTACGCCACCTCCGTGCCGGTGAAGCCGGGCGTGGTGCCGTTTCTTGAAAAATGCCGGGCGCAGGGCCAGCGGATGATCGTGCTCACCTCCAGCGTGCCGGTGCATTGCCAGACGGCGCTGGAGCATCTTGGGCTGCTGCCCTTTTTTGAGCGGGTGCTGATCGCGCAGGAGCTGGAGCTGGACAAGAAGGACCCTGCCATCTTCCACAAGGCAGCTCAAATCATGGGTGTAAAGGAAAAAGACTGTACAGTTTACGACGATTCCATCGCCTCCTGCCGCAGTGCGCTGGCGGCCGGCATGACGGTGGTGGGCGTGTACGACCAGTTCTTCAACCTCTACTGGGAGGAGCTGCAGCGGGAATGCCACCGCACCATCCGCAGCTTTGAAGAACTGCTATGACCGTAATTGCAAAAAGGGTGCTGCAAATCACTTTGCAGCACCCTTTTTCTTTTTAAAAGCTGCCGATGGGGATCGACCCGTCGTCACGCCCCTTTTCGATGGACAGGATCTGCACGGTGAACGTGCTGCCGTTTTCCATGGTCACGGTGACCCGCTCGCCGGCCCGGTGCCCCATGATCGCCTTCCCCACCGGAGATTCCTTGCTGATCAGACCCTGCAGCGCGTCCTGCCGCAGCGTGGTCACCAGCCGGATGGTCCGGCGGCGGCCGGTGTTCTCCATCAGGATCTCCACCCGGTCGTACAGCCCCGCCGTGTCCGCGCCGGAGCGGTCGTCGATGACGTGAGCGGTCCTGATCATGCGCTGGAGGTAGCGGACGCGGGCGTCGTTGCGGTTTTTCTCCTGCTTGGCCACCTTATACTCAAAATTCTCGCTCAGAGCGCCGAAGGCCCGGGCGGTCTGCACGTCCTCGATCAGCTTTGGCCGCAGAGTCTGCACCCGGTAATCGATCTCCTCCTGCATCTTCTTCAGGTCGTTTCTCGTCAGTTCGTCGTACACGGTCTCGTCTCCTTCACGATCTCGTTGAGCGTCTGCAAGCCTGCCGGCAGCGCGGCCACGTCGATGCCGGAGTAGTTCACCACCAGCACGTGCTGCATCGCCGTTTCCGGCACGGCATAGTAGTCCGACAGCAGTGCAAGGCGGATGCCCTGCTCCGCCGCCCGGCGGCGCAGCGTTTCATCCGGCAGGGCGGTATCCAGCTCCACCAGAAAGTGGAGCCCCGCGTCCTGCTCCCGGATGCGGGCGCCGGGCAGTCCCCCGCGGATGGCGTCGATCACGGCGTCCCGCTTGCGGTGATAGCGCGTCTTCATGCTGCGCAGGTGCCGCTCGTAGTGCCCCTCCGCCAAAAACGCCGCCAGCGTGTACTGCTCAAAGGCCGCCACCGTGCAGGCGTAAAACCCCAGACGCCGGCGGTATTCCTCCATCAACTCCGGCGGCAGGATCATATAGCTGATGCGGATGGAGGGCGCGATGGTCTTGGAAAAGGTGTTCAGATAGATCACACGCCCCCGCCGGTCGGAGGAGAACAGCGTGGGGATGGGGCGGCCCACGAAGCGGAACTCGCTGTCGTAATCGTCCTCCAGGATCCACCGTCCCGGCGCCTCCCCTGCCCAGCGCAGCAGCTCCTGCCGCCGGGTGATGGGCATGACGATGCCGGTGGGATAGTGGTGGCTGGGCGACAGATGCACCACGTCCGCCCCGCTTTGCCGCAGCGCCCGTGCGCTCAAGCCCGCGCCGTCCAGCGTCACCCGGCGCACTGCCGCGCCGTTTTCCGCGTAGATCCGCCCGATCTTTCCGTAGCCGGGATCCTCCACGGCATAGACCTTCTCCCTGCCCAGCAGCTGGGTCAGAAGCAGATACAGCGTTTCCGTCCCCGCGCCGATCACGATCTGCTCCGGCCCCACCGCCATGCCGCGAAACTCACGCAGATACGCCGCAATGGCCTGCCGCAGCTCCGGCGCGCCGATGGAGGGCGTGGGGCGCAGCAGGTCGGTGCTGCGATCCAGCAGCGTGCGGCGCATCAGCCGCGCCCACGCGGCAAAGGGGAAATACTCCGCCGCCGGCGCGTTGGAGGCAAGATCCAGCGTCCAATGCGGCGTTGTTTCCTCCTGCGGCACGGGGATCGGCTCCATCGGGTGGGGCGGCGTCTCCACGTCGGCGATGAAATATCCCCTCTTTTCCTCGGCTCGGATGTAACCCTCCGCCTCCAGCTGGCCGTAAGCCGTTTCCACCGTCACCACGCTCACCTGCAGATGCTCCGCCAGCGTGCGCTTGGAGGGCAGCCGTTCTCCGGGCAGCAGCCGCCCTGCCAGAATATCGCTCCGTATATGGCGGTACAGCTGCTCGTACAGGCTCTGTCCCCCGCCCTTTCCCAGCGTATAGGTCAGCATGCTCCTTCCTCCGTCTGGTACTATATGACCTGGTTATTTCATTGGATCATATCATACCAGATCCACAGACAAAATACAAGGGCGGCCAAGGTGATCAGCCGCCCTCTTTTTTTCACAGAGCCCTACTGCAGCAATGACAGCAGGCCCTCCGGCCCCTGCGCCCGGTAATATGCCAGTTCCTCGGCAATCAGCTCGTCGATGACCCGCATGCCCAGCAGCTCCACCGGCGCCCGGTCGTCCGTCAGCAGCAATGCGCCCGGCTCGTACACTGTCAAGCGGCCCGGAACGGCGCTCAAAAAGGACGTCAGCTCCAGACGGCGGCTCGTGTCAAGATGCGACGCCATCTCCCCCAGCGCCGTCTGATACGCGCCCTCATCCGGCGCGGAGGCAGCGGCAAACAGCACGCGGTTTGTGTAGTAAGGTACGTCCACTGTGGCCACCCATGGGAACACGGCGGCAATGGTGTCCTGCAGATAGGCGTTGATGCTGCCCTCGCTGCCTGAGCGCATGTTCATGTTCACCGCCATGACACCGCCGGGGGTCAGATGCTCCGCCACCAGCCGGAAAAACTCCAGTGAGGACATCTGAAACGGGATGGTGATGTCCTGATACGCGTCCACCAGGATCACGTCGTAGCTCTGCTCCACCGCAGCCAGATACGCCCGGCCGTCATAGGCGGCCACCTCCGCCTCCTCCGGCAGTTCAAAATACGTGTGGGCAAGGTCGGTGATTTTTTCGTCAATCTCCACGCCGGTGAGGTGCAGGCCATCAAAAAAGGCACGGCACTGGTGGTCGTAGGTGCCGCTGCCCATGCCCAGCACCAGCACCTCTCCGGTGCCGGCGCCGGCGGCGCGGGCCATGACCGGGGCGGCCATGGCGTAGTCGTAGTACATACCGCTCAGGCGCCCGTCCTTTTTCAGCACGGACTGCACGCCGAAGAGCACGTTGGTGCTCAGCGACACGTTGTTTTCATCCTCCCGCACCTGCAGATAGTTGTACACTGACTCCCCCTCGTAGGCAAGATCCTTTTCCCAGAAGGCAAAACCGGCGCCGCTGCCGAACACCGCGCACAGGATGAACAGCACCGTGCACACCGCGCACAGGATCAGCCGGCGGCGGCAGGAGAGGAAATACACCAGCCCCAGTGCCAACAGCACGGCGGAAAACAGCAGAAACGTGACTGCCGTGCCCACGGCGGGGATGGTGACGAAGGTGGGCAGGAATGTGCCCAGGATACTGCCCACCGTGTTGAAGGCCCCCAGATTGCCCACGGTGCGGCCGCTATCATCCAGACTGTCCACGCTGTATTTTACCAGCGAGGGCGTCACCGTGCCCAGCAGGAAGCAGGGATACACGAAAATCACCATGCACGATAAAAACGCAGCGATCACCAGCAGTTGGTGGCTCACCGTGAACACCAGCAGCCCGGAGATCCCCACGATCACGTACCGTCCCGCCAGCGGAATGGCGGCGATCCACACGGCGGCGATCAGCAGCCGGCGGTACAGCCGGTCCGGCTCCGGGTGACGGTCGGCGCTGCGGCCGCCGTACAGGTTGCCCAGTGCCATGGCGATCATGATGGTGGCGATGATGATCGTCCACACGATCTGGGACGAGGAGAAATAAGGCGCCAGCAAACGGCTGGCGCCCAGCTCCACCGCCATCACCGCCATACCGGCGAAAAACTCCGTCAAATACAGGTAGAGCTTGGAGCGCAGGATGGGCGCGGAGCGGTCATTCGTCGTCATCGTCTTTCCTCCGCCTTATGCTCTGCCGCGCCGTTTCAGCGGCGCGCAGGGTGTTCTTCATCAGCATGGCGCGGGTCATTGGGCCTACGCCGCCGGGCACCGGGGTCATGCAGGACGCCCGCTCCGCCGCCGCAAGCTCCACGTCGCCGCAGAGGGCGCCGTCCGCGCCCCGGTTCATGGCCACGTCGATGACCACGGCCCCCTCCTTCACCATGTCGGCGCGGATGAGACCGGGGCAGCCGGCGGCAGACACCAGAATGTCCGCCTGACGGCACTGTGCCGCAAGATCCGCCGTATGGGTATGGCAGACCGTGACCGTTGCGTTGGCCTGCAGCAGCAGCACCGCCGTGGGCTTGCCCACGATGTTGCTGCGGCCCACCACCACGCACCGCTTTCCGTCCGGATCCACGCCGTAACGCGCCAGCAGCGCCATGATGCCCGCGCTGGTGCAGGGCAGGAACCGGGGCGCAAACTGCAGCAGCCGCCCCACGTTCTCCGGGTGAAAGCCGTCCACGTCCTTGCAGGGGTCAATGGCCTCCAGCACCACCCGCTCCCGGATCTGGGGCGGCAGCGGCAGCTGCACCAGCACACCGTCCACGTCCGCCCGGAGATTCAGCTCCTCCACCAGCGCCAGCACCTGCTCCTCCCGCACGTCAGCGCTGAGGCGGTAGTCAAGGCAGCGGATGCCGCACTCGGCGCAGTCCGCCTCCTTCCGGCGCACGTAGATGGCGGAGGCGGGGTCGTCCCCCACCAGCACCACCGCCAGCGTGGGCGGCTGCCGCATTGTCAAGGTCTTTTCCTTTACATCTCTTCTTATTTCGGCGGCCAAGGCCTTTCCATCCATCCAGATCGCGCTCATGGCTGTGCCTCCTCTTTCGTCGGCGATGCCGCCTCCGCCGCAGGCGCGGGGTCTACTGCATCCGTCCCGGCTTCTTCCGATACGGCGGCCGCTTCCGCTTCGGCGGCACGG
>JAFTBL010000164.1 GCA_017455225.1 Oscillospiraceae bacterium | reverse complement strand
TACGTTGACCGGGCAGCCCTCGACGCACAGGGGCTTCTTGCAGTTAAGGCAGCGGGTGGCCTCGTCAAGGGCCTGCTCCTCTGTATAGCCGAGCGCGACCTCCAGGAAATTCTTGTTGCGGACGTTGGGCTCCTGAGAGGGCATCTCGTTCTTTTTCAGACTCATATTCGGCATGTCAGCGTACCTCCTTGTTCAGCAGGTTGCAGGTTTCCTCGTACTTGTGAGCCTCAAATTCGCGGTACATCTGGTTGCGCTTGACCGCCAGATCCCAGTCGACCTTGTGACCGTCGAAATCCGGGCCGTCCACGCAGGCGAACTTCATCTCGCCGCCTACGGTCAGGCGGCAGCCGCCGCACATGCCGGTGCCGTCGATCATGATGGGGCTCATGGACACGGTGGTGGGGATGCCGTAGGGCTCCGTGGTCTTGCTGACGAACTTCATCATCACCATGGGGCCGATGGCAAAAATCTCGTCGTAGCGGTTGCCGGCGTCCAGCAGCTCCTGCAGGGCGTTGGTCACAAGACCCTTCTGGCCGTAGGAGCCGTCGTCGGTGCAGATCTTCAGCACGCTGGTGGCGGCGCGGAACTTGTCCTCCAGAATGACCAGATCCTTGTTCTTGAAGCCCACCACCGCATGCACCTCGGCGCCGCAGTCGTGGAATTTTTTCAAAACGGGATAGGCAATGGCGCAGCCGACGCCGCCGCCCACCACGCACACTTTTTTCCGCCCCTCCGTCTCGGTGGGCTTGCCCAGCGGGCCCACGAAATCGTGCAGGCAGTCGCCCTCCTGCAAACGGCTCAGCTTCTCCGTGGTGGCGCCGATGGTCTGCACGATGATGGTCACCGTGCCCTTTTCCCGGTCAAAGTCGTGAACGGTGATGGGGATGCGCTCGCCCAGCTCGTCCACCCGCAGGATGATAAACTGGCCCGGCTCCGCCTTCTTGGCGATCATCGGTGCCTCGATCTCATACAGGATGACGGTGGGCTTCAACGCTTCTTTCCTTACGATTCGATACATCTTTCAGATCCCTCTTTCCTTATTCATGCCTTTTTAAGCGCGCAAAACGTGCGGCAGCCTGCACTGCCGCACGTTTATTGTATCACGCCTGCCGAATGCCGTCAATCGGTATCGCTTTCACTTTTTCATAACCTTTTCCCCGGGTTTGCCCGGCTTTTTGTGAGATCGTCCAAAAATTAACGATCATGCGGGAACCACCGTGACGGCGTGGAAGCAGTACGCGCCCATGCGGTCGCTCACCACGCCCGCCAGATTGCCGTCGGCGCGGCAGAGGCGGTGGGTGTTGTACAGCGGGATAGCGTTGCCCTGCTCCAGCAGCAGCCCCTCCGCGTCCGCCAGATAGGCGTCCCGCGCCTCCAGACTGGAAGAGGCCGCCGCCGCCCGCAGCAGCATGTCAAAGGCGCCGGAATGGAACAGCGCCACGTTCTGCTCGCTGCCGGAGCGCCACATGTCGAGAAACGCCACCGCGTCGTTCCGGTCGCCCACCCGGTGCCACAGCGCCACACTGAACTCGCCCTGCGCCAGCGCCGTTTCCATCTCCGCTGCGGAAACGCCCCGCAGCTTGACCTCCAGTCCCAGCTCCCGCTGCCACATGGTGCGGATGGCCTCCGCCACGGCGCTGTCGGTGCCGTTGGCGTTGTAGAGGATCGCCACGTCCGCCACGTCGGCGGCGGTAACGCCGCTTTGGCGCAGCAGGTCGCGGGCGGCCTCACAGTCGGCCTCGTAGTCCTCATTGGAGATCAGAGCGCCCTCCGCCGTGCGGAAATCCGCGCCGCCGGAGGTCAGCACACCGTCGGGGATCAGCCCCTGCGCCGGCGTGTGCGCCTCCGCGCCCGCCAGCTCCGCCAGCGCAGTGCGGTCGACAGCCAGCGACAGCGCCTGCCGCAGACTCTTGTTCTCCAGCTGCTGGGCCATCTGGTTGATCAGCAGCAGCTCCGTGCGGGGATAGGGCTCGGCCTGCCACTCCTCCCCCTCCGGCGATCGCAGCGCCCCGCACACCAGCTGCGCCGGCCGCTCCTGCGCCGCCGGGTCATAGTCAAGGGATACGGTCAGCTCCAGCCGGTCGGGCCCCAGGCGGCGGCGGTCGTAGTACCGCTCCGACGCCTCCAGCGTCAAAAGCTCGCCCTCCGTCTGCTGCAGGAGATAGGCGCCGTTGCCGTGGCGCCCGTTGGCGATGCTGTCCTCCAGATCCGCACGCCGGGGCATGGTGGCGGGAGAGGTGCACACCGAGCGGAGGAAATAGGCGCAGTGGCAGGAGAGCGCCACCTCCAGCGTGGCGTCGTCCACCGCCCGCACGCCCAGCGCCGCCGCGTCCCCGGCGCGGGCCTTGTCATAGCCCGCCACCATATCCAGCAGGGCGGCGTTGGGCGAGCCGGTCTCCGGCGCCACCAGATGGCGCCAGCCGTACACGAAATCCTGCGCCGTCACCGTCCGCCCGTCGCTCCAGCGGGCGTCGGTGCGCAGGCGGAAGGTGTAGGTTTCCGTGCCGTCCAGATTGTCCTCACATTGCCAGGTGCGCGCCACGCCGCCGGCGGCGGTCAGCGTGCCGTCGCCGCCTTGCTGCAGCTTCATCAGATTTTCATACAGGTGCAGCGCCACCGTTTTCTCGGCGCTCTCAGTCACCATAGCCGGATCCAGCGTACGGATCTGCCCCACCAGCACGGCGCGCAGCACCGTTTCCTCCTGCTCGCCGCAGCCGGACAGCGCCGGCAGCGTCAGCAGCAGCGCCAGCAGCAGCGACGCCACGCGCATTGCTTTTTTCAAGGCAGTTGCCCCTCTCTTTCGTTCGTTTCCTTTATTATACGAAGCTTTGCCCCCCTTGTAAAGCAAAAAAGCGAACAGCCGGGCAAAGAGAGGGAGCGCTTCGCTGCGAAGCGCTCCCTTGAAAACTGTTTTCTTTTGTCCGGCCTCACGCGCCGATCACCAGCTCCGCGATCTGTACGGCGTTGGTGGCGGCGCCCTTGCGCACCTGATCGCCGCAGCACCAGATGTTCAGCCCGTTGTCGCTGGTCAGATCGTCCCGGATGCGGCCCACGAACACGGTGTCCTGATCGCTGGTATCCAGCGGCATTGGGTACTTTTTGTTGGCAAGATCGTCCACCAGGCGGCAGCCGGGGGCGGCGGC
>JAFTBL010000163.1 GCA_017455225.1 Oscillospiraceae bacterium | reverse complement strand
ATGTAACGGCCACCAGAGGCGTCAGAGCGCGGGTACTGACGCCATCGGCGTTGACGCTGCGCGCCTCCACACAGTAATACACGGTGCCCTCGGTCTGGGGCGGCGCGTAGATGCTGGAGGTGGCGTCCGCGATCACCAGCATGGTGGCGGTGTTGTTCTCGGTGGTCTGGTACCACTGGTATTTCAGTGAGCAGCCCTCGGCCGGCGTGGCCTGCACGGCCAGCGTGGTGGGCGTGCCGATCTGCACGGCGGTATCCTCCGGCGCCAGAGTGATCACGGGCGCCGCCAGCATGGTATCGCTGACGGTAACGGTGGCACGGTCAGACGTGGACTCCGCTCCCCCGGCACCGGTGAAAACGCATTCCACCTGCCAGCCGTTAAAGGCCAGGGGGACAGTGTAGAGCGCCAGGGTCGTGGTGCCCTCGCCCACGGCGACCACGGAGGTCATGCCGGCGAAAAGCTCTCCGGCGCGGTCGGCGTCATAGACCTGGGTGCCCTGGGGATCCACCAGGTGCCACGTGACCTTCTCAAAGCTGTCCGCCTTGGAAACGAACATGGGCGCTCCGCCGATGCTCACCGTCTCGCCGCTGGGGTGCTTGGTAATGCTGGGGCCGGTGGGCGCGGGCGTGGCGGTTGCTTCCGGCTGGGCACTTTCGTCTGTCGCGGCAGGTGTCTCCTCGGCGGGATCCAGCCGCACAGAGGGCGTATTGGCCGCCAGCACGGGCAGGGCCATGCCGATCATCAGGCAAGCGATCAGCAGCCATGCGGAAATAGCAGGTACGATTCGTTTCATACAGCGCCTCCTCCTTTGCCGGGCAAAGATCATTTGTTACTCTTTTTGACATGCATACCGGTCAAAAAGTTCGCTATAACTATACATAATATATAATAATCTTCTTTTTCCAAAAGGGCAAGGAGAATCTGTTCCCGGGGACAAAAAACTCCGGCGCGGGGCTGCCGCGCCGGAGTTTTTTACCTTTTATTCCGGCAGGACGATGCCGAGCTCGGCGGCAGATTCCTGCAGCGCGTCCAGCGCCCGGACGATCTGCTCGCTCTTGTGCTCCGAGATCACGCAGAAGCGCAGCCGCGCCTTGCCCCGGGGCACCGCGGGGTACACCGCCGGCGGCGCGCACACGCCCTTGTCCAGCAGCGCGGCGGAGAGCCGGAAGGCGTCCTCGTCCGGCCCCACCAGGATGGGCAGGATCGCCGTCTCCTGGGCAAGGCAGGTATTGAAGTGCCGTTTGTGGGCTTCCTCCAGGAAGGTGAGGATGTTCCGGTGCAGAGACGCCATGATCTCCGGCTCGGACTGCAGCAGGCGGATCGCCTCCAGCGTGGCCGCGGCCAGCGGAGGAGAAATGCCCACGGAAAATACAAAGCCGGGCAGGTTATAGCGCAGATACTCGATCAGCGCGCGGTCGCCCGCCAGGTAGCCGCCGCAGGTGCCAAGGCCCTTGGAGAGCGTGCCCATTTTCACGTCCACGTCGTGCATATCCAGGTGGAAATACTCGTCCACGCCGCCGCCGTGCTCGCCCAGCACGCAGGCGGAATGGGCCTCGTCCACCATCAGGAAGCAGCCGTACTGCTTCTTCACGCGCACGAATTCCGGGATGGGAGCGATATCGCCGTCCATGCTGTAAACGCCCTCTACGGCGATGAGCACCTTTTCATACTGATCCCGGCAGCCGCGGAGGATGTTCTCCAGCGCCTCATAGTTGTTGTGGGGAAAAGGGCGGGCTTCCGCCTCGGACAGGCGGGTGCCCTCCTGGATGGAGTTGTGAGAGAGCACATCATAGAGGATCAGATCGTTTTTGCCGCAGAAGTTACCCACAAAGGTCACATTGGTGGAGTGGCCTCCCACCAGGACCACGGCGTCCTCGGCGTGCTTCCAGGCGGCGATGGCCGCCTCCAGCTCCTTGTGGATAGGCTTTTCGCCTCCCAGCAGGCGGCTGGCCGAGGCGCTGCAGCCGTAATGGGCGGCGGCCTCCTGGGCGGCCCTGACGGTCTCGGGGCGGCCGGACATGCCCACATAGTTGTAGGAGGCAAAGTTCAAGACCTCCCGCCCGTCATGGAGCGAGGTGTCCCGCAGCGGGGAATCGTTGCAGACAAAGTAAGGGTTGCGGCCTTCCTCCACGCCTGCCACGCGCTCCAGGAAATGGGCGTACTCGCTCGTGTCCTCAAAGCGGGTGATGGGGTGTACCTCCCGCTTTTCCTCCTTTGGCGGCAGGCCTTTCCCCTGCTCCAGCTTCAGCAGCAGCGCGGCGACGTCCGCGGCGGAGCGGCACCGGGCAAACTCCTCCTCCGGCAGGGACATCTCCAGCTTTTCCTCCAGATGCATCATCACATCCAGGCTGTCCAGACTGTCGCCCCCCAGATCCGAGAGAAAATCGGCGTCGTCGGCGATCTCGCCGGCGTCGCACATCAGCGTCTGGGCAAAACACTCCTTCACGCTCCGGGTCAAGAACACCAGGCGGTTTTCCGTAGTCATTCTCCATATCCTCCCTTTTTCATTTTCCGTTTTACTTGGCGTACAGCCAGCCCAGGATGCGGTTGGCCGCCGCCGCGGGCAGCAGCTTCACCAGCAGCACCGCGCACTGATAGGAAAAACCTACCGTGCGCAGGACTTTGCAGCGCTCTGACAGCGCCGCACGCCCCAGCGCCGCGCCCACCACGGCCGGAGAGCCGCCGGAGCGCTCGTCCTTTTCCATTTTGGAGACGGAGCGCGTTATCCGCCCGCCGTAAACATCGTCGCCGGCCACGCTGCGCGCCCTGGCGTCGGTAAAGCCGGTGCGGGTGTCCCCGGGCATGACGGCGCAGACGGTGACGCCGTAAGGCCGCACCTCGTTGGCCACCGACATGGTGAAGGAATTGATGGCCGCCTTGGACACGGAATAATAGGTCTGGAACGGGATGGGCGTTACCGCGGCGACCGAGCTGGTGTTCACAATGCGCCCGCTCCCCTGGACACGCATATGGGGCAGCACCGCGCGCGTGACGCGCACCATGCCCCAGAAATTCACATCCAGCTGCCGCTGCGCCTCCTCCAGGTCGGTGAACTCCACCGCGCCGGAGATGCCAAAGCCCGCGTTATTGAGAAGGATATCGATCCT
>JAFTBL010000162.1 GCA_017455225.1 Oscillospiraceae bacterium | reverse complement strand
TTCCCCACGGCGGTCTTGCGCTTTTGGGGACGGGGCGCGGTCACCATATCCAACATCACGCCGGCCACCATGCCGACGCACATACCCTTGGCAAATGCGGGCAGATCCATCATATCACTCCTCCTTGACTTGCCGTTAGTTTGCGCCGTCACGGGAAAAAAACACGCGCCTTTTCTTGCCAAATCGCGCCAAAGGCGTATAATAGAAAAAAACGTTGAAGGAGCCCGCTATGTCTATTCATGCCTTGCAGGAAACCATCCGCCGGAAGAAAACGCCTCTGGCGGTGACGCTGGGACCCGATCCGGAGCGGATCGACCCCGCCGTTGCGGCGCGATTTGTGAATTTGTACGGCGAGAGCCCCATGGCCCGCGCTGAATCGCTGCGCTATCACGGCACGGCGCTGCTGGACGCCGTCGCGGCAAAGGCAGCGGCAGTGGTGCTGACGGCGGACGCTTATCTCCGCTATGGCGCCATGGGCTTTGACGTGCTGGCAAATCTGGTCAGCGCAGCGAAGGCACATGACCTTTACACCGTCGTGGACTGCCGCGCTGCCGCTGCCGCGCCGTGGTTTGAGGCGCTGGAGCAGGCGGATGCGGTGACGGTGCTGCCCTATCTGGGTGCCGACGCCTGCCGCGCGCCGGAGGGTAAGGCGGTATTCGCCGCCGTCGCCACCGCCAACCCCTCGGCCGGCGAACTGCAGGCTCTGCGCGCCGGGGACAGGAAGCTGGCGGCGGCCGCTGCCGAACAGATGGCGCGCCGGGGCGCCGGACTGCTGCTGGAGCGGAGCTACGGGCTGGACATCCGGGATATACGGCGCCGGGCGGACAAGGCGTTTTTCCTGCTCACCGACACCGCGCCCGCCGACGCGACCTACGCCTTCGACGACTACGGCCACGGCGCGCTGTGCGCCGACGGGCAGATCCAATACGCGGCTGACTACACCGCGGCGCTGGACGAGGCGCTGGCGGCATGGAAAACGTGGGTGAGCGTGGTATGACGGCGGGCACGGAATTTCTGCCGGTGAGCCGGGAGGAGATGCTGGAGCGGGGCTGGTACTACTATGATTTCCTGCTGGTCACGGCGGACGCCTACGTGGATCACCCCAGCTTCGGCACCACCATCATC
The DNA here is from genome assembly GCA_017455225.1 of Oscillospiraceae bacterium. Next base: position 6,356 of record JAFTBL010000162.1, on the reverse strand, counting down.
GCCCGGGTGCTGGAGGACGAGGGCTACCGGGTGGCGGTGCTGGCGCAGCCGGACTGGCACAGCGCCGACGCGTTTGCCGCCATGGGAAGGCCCCGCTTCGGCGTGTTCATCGGCGGCGGAAATCTTGATTCCATGGTGGCGCATTACACCGTGGCCAAGCGCCGCCGGGAACAGGATCTGTACAGTCCCGGCGGGAAAACCGGCCGCCGCCCCGACCGGGCCACCATCGTGTACGCCAACCGGGCACGGGAGGCCTTCGGCGAAGTGCCCATCGTCATCGGCGGGCTGGAAGCCTCCCTGCGCCGCTTTGCACACTACGACTACTGGGACGACGCGGTGCGCCGCAGCATCCTGTTCGACGCCCCCGCCGACCTGCTGGTGTACGGCATGGGCGAGCGCGCCACCGCCGAGGTGGCCCGGCGGCTCAAACGCAAGATCCCGCCCCGGGAGATCACCGACGTGCCCGGCACGGCCTATATCGCCGCCGACGGCTCCGGCGTGACCTTCCACCGGGCGGACTGTCCCTCCTATGAAGAGGTTTGCGCCGACAAGCGGGCCTACGCCCGGGCGGCAAGGATCCAGTACGCCGAGCACGACCCCGTCCGGGGCCGCGCCGTCCTGCAGCCCTGTCAGGGGCGGGTGCTGGTGGTGAATCCGCCCGCCCGGCCGCTGAACCGGCAGGAGCTGGATCACGTGTACGCCCTGCCCTATACCCGTAAAGTGCATCCCCTTTACACTGACGGTGTGCCGGCCATTGAGGAGGTTCGCTTCTCCATCACCCACAACCGGGGCTGCTTCGGCGGGTGCAACTTCTGCGCGCTGGCGTTTCACCAGGGGCGGACGGTCACCTCCCGGTCGGCGGAGTCCTGCCTTGCCGAGGCGGAGCTTTTGACCCACGAGCCCGGCTTCAAGGGCTACATCCACGATGTGGGCGGCCCCAGCGCCAATTTCCGCCACCCCTCCTGCGCCAGGCAGAAGCGCTGCGGCATGTGCGCCGACCGCTCCTGCCTCGCCCCCACGCCCTGCCCCAATCTGGACGCTGACCACAGCGAATACACCGACCTGCTGCAGCGGATGCGGCAGATCCCCGGTGTGAAAAAGGTGTTCGTCCGCAGCGGCATCCGCTACGACTACATGCTGCAGGATAAGAACGACGCCTTTTTCCGGGAGCTGGTGCGCCACCACATTTCCGGGCAGCTGAAGGTGGCGCCGGAGCACTGCGTGGCCTCGGTGCTGGACTACATGGGCAAGCCCCACTTTGACGTATTCGAGCGCTTCTGGCAGAAGTATCAGAGGCTGAACGACCGGGAGGACAAGGAGCAGTATCTGGTGCCCTATCTCATGTCCTCCCACCCGGGCTGCACCCTCGCCGACGCGGTGAAGCTGGCGGAGTTCCTGCACCGCACCGGCCATCAGCCCCAGCAGGTGCAGGATTTCTACCCCACCCCGGGCACGCTGTCCACCTGCATGTACTACACCGGGCTGGATCCCCGCACCATGGAGCCGGTGTACGTGGCTCGCTCGACGCGGGAAAAGGCCATGCAGCGCGCGCTGCTGCAGTGGCGCAGGCCGGAAAAACGCGCCCTTGTGATCGAGGCGCTGGAGGAGGCGGGCCGCACCGACCTGATCGGCTTTGGCAAGGAGTGTCTGATCCGGCCCCAGAAGGGGGAAAAGCACTTCCCTGCCGCCGGCGCCAAGCGGGAAAAGACAGGCAAGAACGGGCGGGGGCCCAAGCCGGAGGGCGCCGCTCACCGCGGAAGGGCCGCCGGGCAAAAGGGCAAGATGCCGCCCAAGAAAAAAGCCGCCTTTGTCAAGCGGCGGGCGGCCAAGAAGAAATAAAATGAGCACATGATCGTAACTGCGATCGTGTGCTCATTCTTTTTCAAACTTAATGATATCCTCCACGCGGCAGTCCAGCGCATAGCACAGAGCATCCAATGTTTTTGTGCTGATGGCCTCCCCTTTCCGCATTCGGTGCAGTGTGTTGGCTGAAAAACCTTCTTTAAAAATCAGATGGTACTCCGTAATTCCCTTTTTAAACAATGTTTCATAAAAAGGCGCATAGCTGATCATTTCCCATCACCCAGCCAAATATTATCATACTTAACCTCTTGACTATGCTTAATATATTGAGTATAATGGAGAAACAATATACAGAAAGGACGGTTCATATACCAAAGTATCCCTACAACAAACAGGGTGTTTGCATACTGATGGCTATTGCCCGTGGCGGGCGCAAGACGCACATGTGGCTATCATATATGCAGAAAAACGAAAAAAGAATTGCGGAGGAAAAGAAATGAAACGAGTAATTGCGTTTGTGATGGCGCTGATGATGGTAATACCGCTGGCAGGGTGCGGGAATGGAAAGGCAAGCATAGATGAAGAAAAATTGAATGACCTGTTTACATGCACGGAAGATGAGTTTACGGGGATTAAGGTGTTTACTAGGGGGGAAGTGGGATATGGTTCGTCCTATGGCGGTGGTTATGTCTACGAGTACTATGGATCAGGAAATGACAAAAGAATGGTGCCGTATAAAGATGATTTGGCGGATGGTATTTCTTGGGATGAAGATTTCAATGTGAGTGGCTACATCATTTATGAAAAAAATGCGTCGGTTCCGTATACATTTAACTTGACGATTTATAACTTCTATCCGAGTTACGACGGGGGGAGTGAATTGTGGATTTCAAGTGCTGCCGGAGAAATTCAAATCCTAATGGGAGACAAAAAATATGATATAAAGTACATAAAGTGTACAGAAACACTGCCCTCAATCCATTCCGTTAATTTTGTCGCACTAGGGATGACCGGCGGTGAAATGCTAAAAGAAATATGCGCGTATAAAGGAGAACTAAAAATACGAACGATTTCAATTTTCGGAGAAACGCGTGACCAAATAATAGACCCATCTGCCTTTAAAGAAGCTCTTGATGTGTGGAATGATTATGAGAGTATCGGGGGGACAACGCAAGACCTTTCGGTATATAACAAAAATGTAATAGCCGGGCAAAAATGATTTGTGGAGCTTAGTGAGATACAAAAGGGTACGGAAACTTTGACCACAATAGGTCATGGTAGAAGGAAACCGCGAGGATATACGTATTCCGGCGCGGCGGCAAAAGGCATAATAAAGAATGAGCGCTCGACAGGGAGACCCGCCGGGCGCTCATTCTTTTTGTACAGCCTGTTACGCTAACAACTGCGCTGCGGCGACCAGCAGGAGACCCAGCGCGAAGAACGCGAGCAGTATGCCCAGCGTGCCGAGCCAGAACCGTTTAGCGCCCAAATGAGGGTAATCGAGGAACGGATAGGGGTAGATGAGGCTGGTATGACCGATGGGCTTGCCCGTTTTGGCGCGGAGCATGGCGAATACGAAATACGCCGTCGGGATAATCAGCCACACCACAGCGCTTTGCACCGTCAAGCCGGATTTATCCGCCCACAGCACCCACTGCGCCAAAACCGCCAGCGGCACGGCGTAATGCACGATCACGTTGCCGGCGCGGTCGTCGGCGCCGTCGGTAAAGGTGACGCCCCGGCGTCGGGCGTCCGGCAGCAGCACGAAGTGGTAAATGAGGTGGGTCACCCAGATGCAAAGCGCCATGGAGAGCGCCGTCACCGGCGCGGTCAGCAGGCGGCACACGGCACCGGAGGGCGCCGCCGTCAGCGCGGCAAGCAGCGCCCACTGATAAAGCGTCGCCAGCAGGTTACTCAAATTGGTGTAAAAGCAGAACATCCCCGGGCGGAGGCGCCCGGTGCGCAGCACCGTGGAATGGAGCGTCAGCCCCGCCGTGCCGGTCAGCGCGATCACCAGCGCGGAAACGGCGTAGGCGCTCATTGCCGCAGCTCCTTCAAAAGGGCGATCTCCGCCGCCCAGCCCGGCAGCTCGTTGGGGGTCTCCAGCACCATGGGAAGCCCGGAGAGCGCCGGGTGGTTCACGATGCGGCGAAAGCCCTCCACCCCCAGCGCGCCCTCGCCGATGCGGGCGTGGCGATCCTTCCGGGCGCCCATGGGGTTCATGCTGTCGTTCACGTGCACCGCCCGCAGCCGGCGCAGCCCGATCACCCGGTCGAACTCCGTCAGCACAGCGTCGGGGTCAGCGGCGATATCGTACCCGGCGTCGCTGACGTGGCAGGTATCAAGGCACACGCCCAGCTTCTCCGTCAGCGTGACCCGATCCATGATCTCCCGCAGCTCCTCGAACCGGCCGCCCACCTCCGAGCCCTTGCCCGCCATGGTCTCCAGCAGCACCACGGTGCCGGTGTCCGGCGTCAGGAGGCCGTTCAGCGTTTCCGCGATCCGCTCGACGCCCGCTTCGATCCCCTGCCCCACGTGGCTGCCGGGGTGGAAATTGTAATAGCAGTCCGGCAGACAGGACAGCCGTTCCAGATCGTCCGCCATGGTCATGCGGGCAAACTCCAGCGTGCGCTGGTCGGCGGCGCAGGGGTTGATGGTGTAGGGCGCGTGAGCCAACACCGGGCCGAAGCCGTTTTCCCGGCGCAGCGCGTTGAAGGCGGCCACGTCCTCCCTGTCAAGTGCTTTTGCTTTACTCCCTCTGGGATTGCGGGTAAAGAACTGCAGCGTATTGGCGCCGATGGACAGCGCCGTGCGCCCCATGGCCAGATACCCTGCCGAGGGGGAGAGATGACAGCCGATATAAAACATTTCCCTCACTCCTTCCTAAATCCGGAACACCGAGCAGCTCACGCGGCCGGCATTCACCGTGATGACCCCGTAGCCGGCGGGGGCGTGAACGCCGCCGGCGGTGCCGGGATTGAGCACGTACAGCGACCCGTCATAGTCCGACAGCGCCTGATGTGTGTGGCCGAAGGTCAGCACCTGCGCCCCCGCCTCCCGGGCGGCGTACACCGCCCGCTGCAGCCCGTACTTCACGCCCCGGGTGTGGCCGTGCATCATCAGGATGCGGCAGCCGCCCAGCTCGATCAGCTTCTCCGGCTCGTCCCCGTCGCCCCAGTCGCAGTTGCCGGGCACCGTGGTCATGGGGATGGCGGGGAACAGGCGGTGCAGACATTGGGCGTCGCGGACGCAGTCGCCCAGATGGAGGATGTGATCCGGCTCGGCAAGGGCCACGCACCGCTCCATATTCTCCACCCGTCCGTGGGAATCGGACAGCACCAGGATCCGCACCGTACCACCTCCGCAAAAAATGATGACAGGATTATACCACAAAAGGTTGCAAGTTCCAATCCTTTCCGCTACAATAGTTTTGAACGTGAAAGGAAGTGGCGTATGGGCGGCATCGTTGAGCTGGATCTCCACGGCATGACGGCTTATCAGGCCCGCATCGCCATCGACGCGGCGCTGCGGCGGGCCAAGTCCGGCACCTACCGCATCCGCATCATCCACGGCTACCACGGCGGCACCGCCCTGCGGGACATGGTGCGGCGGGAGTACGCCGGGCGGGTGCTGCGGATCGAGCTGGGGCTCAACCCCGGCGCCACCGATCTGGTGCTGCGGGAATTCTGAAGCGGCCACCTTTCCGGGAGACCGGGCGGAAGCGCGCATGGGAAAAAAGCAAAAGTTCCATATAAGGAAGGAACAAGAAGGAGGAACCACATGAAACGCTACAGCGACATGACGGCGCAGGAGCGCCGGGCGGAGTACGAGGCGGTGAAGGCGACCTTCGAGGCACAGAAGGCGCAGGGGCTGAAGCTGGATATGTCCCGGGGCAAGCCGGGGCGGGAGCAGCTGGATCTGGTGACGGAGATGGCGACCGTGCTGCGCGCGCCGGAGGACTTCATCAGCGACGGCATCGACAGCCGAAACTACGGCAACGTGGACGGCCTGCCCGCCGCCAAGCGGCTGTTTGCCGACATTCTGGGCTGCCGGCCGGAGCAGTGCTTTGTGGGCGGCAACGCCAGTTTGCAGCTGATGTACGACGCCATCGCCAAGGCGTACAGCAACGGCATGCTCCACTCCCCCCAGCCCTGGAGCAAGCTGGACAAGGTAAAGTGGCTGTGCCCTGCCCCGGGTTATGACCGGCACTTCAAGGTGAGCCAGAGCTTCGGCATGGAGCTGATCACCGTGCCCATGACCCCCACCGGCCCGGACATGGAGCTGGTGGAGGAGCTGATCCGCGACCCGGCGGTGAAGGGCATGTGGAACGTGCCCAAATACTCCAACCCGGAGGGCATCGTGTACAGCGACGAGACGATCCGCCGCCTTGCCGCCATGAAGCCCGCCGCGCCGGACTTCATGCTCATGTGGGACAACGCCTACTGCATCCACGAGTTCGACGCCCCCTTCCGGCCCTTTGAGGATATGCTGGCCCTGTGCCAGGCCAACGGCAACGGCGACATGATCTACGAGTTTGCCTCTACCTCCAAGAT
>JAFTBL010000161.1 GCA_017455225.1 Oscillospiraceae bacterium | reverse complement strand
CATCTGGGCGACTTCATCCCCGACGAGGGCGCCAGCGAGCCCAGCGAGGCCGCCAGCTTCACCCTGCTGAAGGAGCAGCTGGTGGACGTGCTGTCCACCCTGACCCCCCGGGAGGAAAAGGTGCTGAAGCTGCGCTTCGGCATCGAGGACGGCCGCACCCGCACGCTGGAGGAGGTCGGCAAGGAGTTCAACGTGACCCGCGAGCGCATCCGCCTGATCGAGGCCAAGGCGCTGCGCAAGCTCCGCCACCCCAGCCGCAGCAAGAAGCTGAAGGACTTTTTGAACTGAAAGGTTGTTTTTTGGCAATCAAAAAGGCAGCGTTCCGTTGGGAACGCTGCCTTTTATTTGCCGCTTTTTCAGAACAGCGGGCCCCATTGTCCGTCCTCGGTGCCGGAGCTGCCGGAGCTGTCACCGCTGCCGGAGTTGTCCCCGGAGCCGCTGTTATCGCCGCTGCCGGAGTTGTCCCCGGAGCCGCTGTTATCGCCGCTGCCGGAGTTGTCCCCGGAGCCGCTGTTGTCACCGCTGCCGGAATTGTCGCCGGAGCCGCCGCCGTTGCCGCCGTCTTCCCACGTGGAGGGCTCGTCGTCTCCCAGATCGATCACGTCGATACCGCCGTCGCCGTCCGCCACGTGAAGGCCGCCGGAGCTGCTCTGGCTGCCGCCGTTCTGACTGCCGCTCCCGTTCTGTCCGTTGCCGCCGGATTGGGACTGACCTTCGCCGTCCGTGCCGGTCTTGTCGTCGGAGGGCTGCGTCGTCTGGCCGCCGAGCTCCTCGCCCTGCTGCTTGTCGTCCGTCTGCTCCGCGTCGGGTTTCTCATCGTCCCCAGTCTTTTTGCCGCAGCCGGGCAGGCACAGCACCGAGCCCATCAGCACCGCCGCCATCAGCATGGCCAGCAGCATTTTCGCCGTGATCCTTTTCATGGTCTCCCCTCCGTTTCGCTTCCGTTCACTGCTGCTCCTATTATATCTGCTGTGCCGCCGGTTGTCAACGGAAACCTTTGCCTGTTGAATCCAACATAAATCCACATTATTTCATGTTGGATTTATTTTATTTCTCGAAAAATGCCTTGACATATTCGGGTTTTCGGCCTATGATAATGTTACATCCAACACAGGGAAGGGGGTAGCGATCCATGCTGGCAGATGAACGGCTGGAAAGCATCCTGTCCCGTCTGGAGCGGGACGGCCGGGTGCAGGTATCGCCGCTGAGCGCCGCCTTCGGCGTGTCGGAGGAAACCATCCGGCGGGATCTGGAAAAGCTGGAGGCGGAGGGGCTTGCCCGCCGCTTCTACGGGGGTGCCTCCTTCACCGGCGGGCGGGAGCTGCCCTCCAGCGTGCGGAAAAAATCCAACGTGTCCGCCAAGCGGCGGATCGCCGCCGCCGTGGCCGCCCTGATCGGCGACGGAGACAGCGTGATGCTGGACGACAGCTCCACCGCCACCTTCGTGGCGCAGGCGCTGCTGGACAAACAGAACCTGACCGTGATCACCAACTCGGTGGAGATCGTGCTGCTGCTGACCAAGCAGCAGGGCTGGACGGTGCTGCTGGCGGGCGGGGCGCTGAAGCTGCCCAGTCTGTCTCTGGCCGGCGCCAAGGCAGAGCAGTTTCTGGCCGAGTACCACGTGGACTGGTCGGTGGTCTCCTGCGCCGGGCTGGATCTGACCTGCGGCGTTTCCGACGTGGGCGAGGACACCGCCCGCATCAAGCAGGCCATGCTCCGCGCCGGCGAGCGCACGGTGCTGGCGGCAGACGGACGCAAGTTCGGCCGCCGGGCCTTTGCCGCCGTGTGTCCCCTGTCCGCACTGGACACGGTGGTCACCGATCTGGAGGAGACGGACGAGCTGTGTCAGGCGCTGCGCGCTCAGAGCGTCCGCGTGATTTGTTCATAAAAAACCATTGACATATAAGGAGGATCTTATGGAACGACTGGTCGCATTTTCCAATCTCTACGGCGCCGACCCGGAGCTGGTGGTGGCGGGCGGCGGCAACACGTCCATGAAAGAGAACGGCGTGCTGCATGTGAAGGGCTCCGGCACGGCTTTGGCCACCATCCGCGCCGAGGAATTCGTGGCGCTGGACATGGCGAAGCTGCTGAAGATCACCGAAAAGACCTATCCCGCCGAGGACGCCGCCCGGGAAGCCGAGTTTCTGGCGGACATCCTGGCCGCCAGACTGCCCGGTGAGGAGAACAAGCGCCCCAGCGTGGAAACGCTGCTGCACGCTCTGTTCCCCCAGCGCTACGTGCTGCACCTGCACCCCAACAAGGTCAACGGGCTCACCTGCTCCAAAAACGGGCTGCTGGTGGCGCGGTGCCTGTTCCCCCACGCCGCGTGGGTCGAGGAATGCCGCCCCGGCTACGTGCTGGCCATGAAGGTGCGCCGGAAGATCGCCGACGGCGCCGACACCGTGCTGCTGCAGAACCACGGCGTTTTCTTCGCCGCCGACACGCCGGAGAAGCTGGACGCCATGCTGCGGGAGATGCTGAACGCTCTGGACGGCGCTCTGGCCGTGGGGTATGAGGCCGAGGCGGACGTGCCCCCCACGCTGGATCACCCCTTCACCCCCGACCACATCGTCTACTGCGGCCTCGGCCCCGATCTGCCGGACACCGAGGTGGCGCGGCAGAGCTGGGAGAGCGCAAAGAAGATCGCCCACTACGCCGCCTCCTTCGGCGGGCAGAGGCCCATGTCGGAGGATATGGTGCACTTCATCACCCACTGGGAAGCGGAGAATTACAGGAGGAAGCAGGCATGATCACGTTTGAACAGGCGCTGCAGCTTGCCGCGCAAAAGGTACACGACCGCCCCGCTACCGCCGGACGTCTGGCGGGCAAGATCGCGGTGGTCACCGGTGGGGCGCAGGGCTTCGGCTTCGGCATCGCCGAGGCCATGTACGCCGAGGGCGCCAGCATCATGATCGCGGATATGAACGCCGAAACCGGCGTCGCCGCCGCCAAAAAGCTGGGCGAGCGGGCGGATTTCTGCCTGGTGAACGTGGGCGACGAGGAGAGCGTGAAGGCCATGGTCTGCGCCACGGTGGAGCGCTTTGGCGGCATCGACGTGTTCTTCTCCAACGCGGGCGTGGCCAAGGCCGGCGATCTGGACGCCATGACCGCCCAGACCTTCGACTTCGTCACCACGGTGAATTACAAGGGCTATTTCCTGTGCGCCAAGTACGCCGCCGCCGTGATGAAGGCGCAGTACGCCGCCGACAGCACCCGCTGGTACGACATCGTGCAGATGAGCTCCAAGAGCGGTCTGGTGGGCTCCAAGGCCAACTTTGCCTACGCCGGCAGCAAGTTCGGCGGCATCGGCCTGACCCAGAGCTTCGCGCTGGAGCTGGCGCCCTATCAGATCAAGGTCAACTCCATCTGCCCCGGCAACTACTACGACGGGCCCCTGTGGTCTGACCCGGAGCGGGGCCTGTTCGTCCAGTATCTCAACGCCGGCAAGGTGCCCGGCGCCAAGACGGTGGAGGACGTGAAGGAATACTACCTCTCCAAGTCCCCCATCCACCGGGGCTGCCTGCCCACGGACGTGGCCAAGGCGCTGTTCTACTGCGTGGAGCAGCAGTATGAGACGGGACAGGCCATCCCCGTCACCGGCGGGCAGGTGATGCTGGCATGACCGAGCAGGAGATCCGGGCGCTGCTGAACGCCCCTACCGCGCCGGAGCGGCTGGCTCATCTCCAGCAGCTGCTGTCCCGGGAAACGGAAAAGCCCGCCCTGCGGCAGAACCTGTCCAACAACCACATCCACACCACCTATTCCTTTTCCCCCTATTCCCCCACCGCCGCCGTGTGGTTCGCCCGGCAGTCCGGGCTGCCGGTGGCCGGCATCATGGATCACGACAGCATGGGCGGCGCGGCGGAGTTCCGGGCGGCTGCCAAGCTGGCGGGCGTGGGCGCCACCTGCGGTTTCGAGGCGCGGATCAACTACGCCGGCACCGGGTTTGACCACGTGCGGCTGAACAATCCGGATCAGGACGGCGTGGGCTATATGACCTTCCACAGCGTCCGCAGCAAGTATTTCACGCAGGTGCAGGATTTCCTTGCGCCCCTGCGGCAAAAGCGGAATGAGCGCAACCGCGCCATGGTGGCCAACATCAACCGGGTCACCGGGCAGACGCTGGATTTTGACCGGGACGTGCTGCCCCTGTCCCAAGCCCACGACGGTGGCTCCGTCACCGAGCGGCATCTGCTGTTTGCCCTGACCTACAAGCTGATGCCGGAGGCCGGCGAGCTGGAGCGCTACAAGCTGCTGGGACGGCTCAAGAGCGAATTGGTGCCCCAGATCTTCATTCCCGCCGGGGACGAGATGATGCCTCTTGACACGGCGGTAGGCTTTGCCCGGGACATCGACGCCATTTTGTGCTACGCATACCTCGGCGACGTGACCGCCTCCCCCACCGGGGACAAAAAGGCCGCCAAGTACGAGGACAGCTTCCTGCCGGAGCTGGTGGAGCTTTTGAAGGCAAGGGGTGTAAAGGCCATCACCTTTATGCCCAGCCGCAACACCGAAGCCCAGCTGCAGCGGGTGATGACCCTGTGCCGTGAAAACGGCATGACCCAGATCTCCGGCGAGGACGTGAACGCGCTGGGGCAGAGCTTTATCTGCGAAAAGCTGACGCAGGACAGTTATAAACATCTGGTCGACGCCGCGTGGGCGTTGGTCAAGCGTGAGGAGGAATAAATGATGAAAACAAGAGCGGTAAGACTGTACGGCAAAAACGATCTGCGGCTGGAGGAGTTCGAGCTGCCCCAGCCCAAGGACGACGAGATCCTGGCCCGCATCGTATCCGACAGCATCTGCATGTCCAGCTACAAGGCCGCCATTCAGGGCGGCGACCACAAGCGCGTGCCCGACAACGTGGCGGAAAACCCGGTGATCATCGGCCACGAATTCTGCGGCGAGCTGCTGGAGGTGGGCAGCAAGTGGGCGGGGCAGTTCAAGCCCGGCCAGAAGTTCTCCATCCAGCCCGCGCTGAACCAGAAGGACAATCCCTATGCGTCCCCCGGCTATTCCTTCCAGTACATCGGCGGCGACGCCACCTACGTCGTGATCCCGAACGTGGTCATGGAGCAGGACTGCCTTCTGCATTACAGCTGCAAGGCTTTCTTCTACGGCTCCCTGGCAGAGCCGCTGAGCTTCATCATCGGCACCTTCCAAGCCCAGTATCACACCAGGCCCGGCTGCT
>JAFTBL010000160.1 GCA_017455225.1 Oscillospiraceae bacterium | reverse complement strand
TCGGCGATGCGCTGCAGCAGCACCTGCTCCGGCGTGCCTACGTGGGCGATGGGCTCCACCATCAGCACGGCGCACTCCACCGCGTCCAGACTCTGGCGCACCACCTTCACCATGTAGTCCCCCAGCCGGGACCGGGGCTTATGCAGTCCCGGCGTGTCCAGCAGCACCAGCTGGGTGTCGCCCCGGTTCACCACGCCGCAGATGCGGGTTCGGGTGGTCTGGGGCTTGTCGGACACGATGGCGATCTTTTCGCCCACCAGCGCGTTGGTCAGGCTGGATTTGCCCACGTTGGGGCGGCCGCACACGGTGATCATGGCGGTCTTTGTAATGGTTGACATAATCAGGTGATCCTCAGCTTTCTTTTGCATTGAGCAATTATTCCTTGAGATGCTTCCGTCCGGTCTTACCGGTCCAGGATCATGCGTATTTCAGCGGCGGCGACCCTCTCGCTGAACATCTCCGCTCCGTCGGGGCGAAAGCCGCACTTGCGGTAGAAGCGGATGGCCCGGCCGTTCTCCTTCAGTACCCAGAGGCAGATCTCCTCATATCCCCGCAGCTGTTCCAAGGCGGCCTCCATCAACCGGCGGCCCAGGCCGGTACCGTAGTACCGGCGGAGCACGTAGAGGGCGAAGATCTCGCCCACGCCAGGCGCCTCGTCGCCCCGGTCGCCGCAGCCCACGAAGCCCACCACCTGTTCGCCGTCCTTGGCTACCAGGATACCGTCGGGCCATCGGCGGGCCATCTCCTGGCAGCGCTCCAGAGTCAGCTTGTCCAGATACTCCCCGCTGATCAGGCCGGGGTACGTCTCGTGCCACGATTGCCAGTGAACGTAGGCCTTTCCCCGGATCTCATCGCCCGTTTCCATCTTTTTGATCGTAATATTCACGGGCACCTGACCTCCGTTTTTCCGACTTGCCGGACGATCGGCGTCTCTCACCGCGTGATGCCCAGCTCCGACATAATGGCCTCCTCGCGCGCACGCATCTGCTTTTTCTGCTCGCCCTCGTCCAGATGGTCGTAGCCCAGCAGATGCAGCACGGAGTGCACCACCAGATACGCAAGTTCCCGGCTTTTCGAATGGCCGTATTCCTCCGCCTGCGCCATTACCCGCTCCATGGAAACGGCCATGTCGCCCAGCGGCGTCAACCCCGTCATGGGGTCGGCGTCCGACGTGTCGGCGGGTGGGCAGCCCGGAACGTAGGAAAAGGCGGGAAAGCTCAGCACGTCGGTGGGCGCGTCCACGCCCCGCATTTCCCGGTTGATCGCCCGGATGCCGTCGTCGTCGGTCAACAGCACGTCCACCTCGCAGGGCACCGTCACGCCCTCGGCCTCCAGCGCCGTGCGGACGGCCCGGCGGATCAGCGCCGCGCTGCGGTCACTGACGGCGACTGCCGACGCGGCGCTCACCGGGATGCGATGCTTTTTCTCCACTGCGCCCACTCCCCTTTCCAAAGGTTTTTTCCTCATATTTGGCATATGCCTCGATGATGCGCTGCACCATCACGTGGCGCACCACATCCTGCTGCGTCAGCTCACAGATGGCCACGCCCTCCACGTCGCGGAGCACCTTCATGGCCTCCTTGAGCCCACTGGGCTTGTCCCCCGGCAGGTCGATCTGGGTCACGTCGCCGGTGATGACCACCTTGGAGCCGAAACCCATGCGGGTGAGAAACATCTTCATCTGCTCCCGGCTGGTGTTCTGCGCCTCGTCCAGAATGATGAAGCTGTCGTCCAGCGTGCGGCCGCGCATATAAGCAAGGGGCGCCACCTCGATATTGCCCCGCTCCAGATACTTCTGGTACGTCTCCGCGCCCAGCATATCAAACAGCGCGTCATACAGCGGGCGGAGGTAGGGATCCACCTTGCTCTGCAGGTCGCCGGGCAGAAAGCCCAGCCGCTCGCCGGCCTCCACCGCCGGGCGGGTCAGGAT
>JAFTBL010000159.1 GCA_017455225.1 Oscillospiraceae bacterium | reverse complement strand
GAGGAGGACACCACATAGATCAGCGGATAGAGAATGGTCAAAACGTACAGCGTCACGATGACGGAGATGATCACGTCGAACCGGCGGTCGGAGGAACTGACTCTGCCGCTTCGATGTTTGAATACTGCCGCGTTCATTGTCCTTCCTCCTTCCGTCAGACTACCGAGATCTCATCTTCCGTGACCTTCTTGCTGATATAGTTGGTAATGAGCATCAAGGTCACGTTGATCGCCGTATTGAACAGGCTCACCGCCGTGCCGTAGGAGAAGCGGCGGAAGTCGCTGAGACCCCGCTTATACACGTAGGTGGAGATCAACTCCGAGGTGGACAGGTTCAGCGGGCTTTGCATCAGGTATGCCTTTTCAAAGCCCACGCTGATCAGGCCGCCCATGCGCAGGATCAGCATGATGGCGATGGTGGGCATGATGGCGGGCAGATCCACGTGGAGGATCCGCTTGAACCGTGACGCGCCGTCCAGACACGCCGCCTCATGAAGCTCCGCGGACACGGACGAGAGCGCCAAGGTGTACAGGATCGTCTGCCAGCCCATGCCCTGCCACACGCCGGACCACACGTACAGATGCCGGAAGGAACCGGCCAGCGTGCGGAAGTCGGCGGGGTAGCCGTTACCGCCCAAAAGGCGGAATATATTGCCGTAAATACCGGAGGTGGGGCTCAGGATCAGGTTCATGATACCCACGAATACGGTCATGGAGATGAAATGGGGCATATAGGAAATGGTCTGCGCCACGCTTTTGTAGCGCTCTCTACGCATGGCGTTGAATAAAAGCGCCATGATGATGGGCAGCGGAAAGCTCACCAGGGAATAAAGGGAAATGATCAGCGTGTTGAGGAAGATCCGCTTGAAATTGGGGTCTGTCAAAAACTCGTTGAACCATTTCCAGCCCACCCACTGGCTGCCGGTGATGCCGTCGGCGATACGGTAGTCGCGAAATGCGATCTGTACACCGTACATTGGGCCGTAATGAAACAGGAGAAACGGCGCGATGCCGATGATGATCAGCAGATAGAGCTGCCGATCCCGCAGAAAGTTCTTTTTGAACTTTGCAAAGCCTGATTTGGCAAGCAGGTTGCCGCCGGAGGCCTTGTTTCCCGCTACTGAACTCATTCTTCAGCATCCTTTCTGTGTCTTCTATATCTGGCAATGCCTGGTTGGGAAAAGGCGGTGCTCACTGTCTGTCATACGCCGCCTGATAGATCTCTGCCAGCCGGGACAGACCGCACGCCCCCATGTCGTCGACGTACTTGCTCCAATCGGCGTCCTTGGCGGGATCCATCTGGCCGGAAAGGAACATACCGAAATACTGGGATGTGGTGGTGTTGAGCTTGCCGTTGATGTTTTCCCGCTCGGCGCGTTCTTCCAGCGTCAGCTTCAGGTCGACCACGGTCTGCTCCGGCTTGCGCCAGCTCTGCGCCAGTTCGGTTTGCGCGTGGAGCATACGGGCGTATTCCTTTCCGATGCCGGTGTCGGACGCAATGGTGAGATAGTTTTCATCCGTATAAATGCTGGGCATGAGCGAGCCCCACGTGACGTTGTTGGAGTTGAACAAATCGCCGTCAAGTACCTTGATATGGCTCATACCGAAGAAGATGTTGGGCTGCGCTTCCTCGGCCCAGACCCAGTTGGTGCCCTCTTCGCCGTGGCGGCGGCGGGTCACAA
Source organism: Oscillospiraceae bacterium (assembly GCA_017455225.1). The sequence goes on along the minus strand of JAFTBL010000159.1, from coordinate 6,098 downwards.
CACCGTCGTTATAGCAGATGTCCAGAAAACGCATGGCCAGCGCCGGATCTTTGCAGTCCTTGGTGATGTGGCCGGTCAGCAGCAAGTCGCGGGGCCACTCCACCAGATAACCGCCCTCGCCCGTCGCGTCCGCCAGCGGCTCCAGCACCTCGTACTGATCCAGCACCTGGGAAGAAGCGTTGGCGCCGGTTTGCGGGTTGCCGCACCAGATACCTACCCGCGCCGTGGTTCCGTTGCCGGAAATGGTGCTCTTGGCGTCGTTGGCGGGCATATCAAACTTCATCAGCCCCTCGTTATAGAGCTTGCACAGGTAGGAAAGCGCCTGGCGGTATTCCTCAGAAACGGTGGGCGCCCACACCGTGCCGTCAGTGATATTGTAGGGATTTTTGCTGTCATAATAGACGAATGCGTTGATGATCCAATAGTAGATGCCCGAAGAAAGCATCGGCAGTTCATCCGCCTTGCCGTTGTTGTTGGGATCCTCGTCCCGGAACGCCACCAGCACGTCGTACAGCTCGTCGATGTTGGTGGGAGCTTCCAGTCCCAGCGTGTTGAGCCACTGCTGGTTGATGTACATCTGGTTTTGCATATAGTCGGAGATCGTCACCGCGCTGTAGGTGGGCAGGCCGTAAATGGCGCCGGTATCGGGCTTGGTGATAAAATCCATCACCCGGTCATACTCGTCCTTGGGCAGCGCCTCCATATGTGCCTTGAACTCCGTACCGTACTGGTCAATGAGGTCCTTCAGGTCAATGAAGAAACCGTCCTCGCCATACTCGTACATCAGCGAACCGCTCATGTTGGAAAAACCAATCAGCACATCCGGCAGCTCATCGCCGGCGGCGCACATCAAAGAGAGCTGGTTCATGGCTTCGTTGGCATTGCTGAACAGCTCGAATTCCACCTCGGCGCCCAGCTTCTCCTCAATGTACTTGGTAAAAGAGTTGTTATAGTAGTCCGTCACCACGGCGGATTGGGGGATACCGATGGTCAGCTTGCCGCTGTTGCCGGCGCCGGGATCGGTCGTGCCGCCGCAGCCTGCCAGCAGTCCCAGCGTCAACACCACTGCCAGCACAATACCCATCACGCGCTTAACGGTCGTATTCTTTTTCATGTCTGGATTCTCCTTCCTTTTTCCACACGCGGTTTCTATTTACATTCTTCCGGATAGTTTTTCTGCTTGGCGAGCTTAAACAGATGGGCCTCGTGCAGCATGGCGTAATAGTATCTGTCGTAGGCGAAATACCATGAGCAGGTGAGATAGCCCTTCAGCCGCTCCGGCGCGATGACTTCTTTTCCCATCTCCATGTTCTCCGAGGCGTTATACCACCGGGACAGCGCGCTGCTGGTGGGTACCTGATCAAAGCCGGCTTTTTCCAGGATGCGATAGGTCTCCACCTCGATCTTCTGATAGCTGCCGTCCTTGTTTTTGCGCAGGGTGCCGTAGTACCAGTTGCTCTGCAGCGCGTCCTTGGACATGTTCCTGCAATAGTCCTCAGGATCTGCATAGCAGGGATCGGCCCACACCCACGGGCGGGCGCCCACCTTGTCGCACACGCCAAAGAGGAAGTTCACGTCGTGCCACCAGATGCGGCGGGGACGGACGATCTTCATGTTCTCCGTACCCTGATCCCACTCCTCGTCGAGCCCCAGGTGGAAATACGCCGGATGGTCAAATAGCTCCGCCACCTCGCGGATGAGATCCTCGCACACCTGATAGTACTGGGGCGTGGATACCATGCGGGAATAGACCTTGAGCCAAGCGTCGTGCCCTGCCGAAAAGTTCAGCTTTGGCAGGGGCGTCATGCCCAGAGAGCGAATGCGATCCAACTCCGCCTTCAGCTTTTCCTTCGACCACGCGCCGGGGATGGACACCTCCGGGTGGGATTCAAACTCCACGCCGTCGCCCACGTCGATGAGCACGGTATTAAAACCGCAGCCGGGAAGGAAGTCAATCACCTTTTTCCACACCTCGTCCTCGGTGGTCAGATGGTCCTGCCAGGGGGCGCCGTTCCCCGGCGTATAGGCGGCGCCCGGCTCGCTCCACATATTGGTGGACAGGTGCATCAGATACGCCCACATTTTTTCATGGTTCATCGTGTCGTCCTCCTCCCTATCCTTCAAAAACATCGTAAGCCGTCAGGCAGTGCTTGCCGATGGCATACAGCAGCTTTTCCGCCGCCATCTGCAGCTCCGCCGTCGGGTGGCGCAGCCGCCGGTCTCCTTCAAATTTGTACCGCGGTGCCTGCCCGTTCTTATACTCCAGCGCCCGGATCGCCTCAAAGGTGAAATAGCCCTGATAGCCCACGTCCAGCAGACCGTGCATCAAGCCGTCCAGGCTCAGCGTGCCGAAATACGGAATGGAGTGTTCATCCGCCCAGCCGTTGTTGTCGTGTATATGGAGGCCGTACAGCTCTTTCCCCAGCGCCACGATGTTCTCATACTGCGGTCCGTCCACGTTGCCGTGACCCGTGTCCCATACGGCATGGAGCAGGGGATGGTTGACGTAGCGGAGAAATTCCGCCATATCCTCGCCGGTAAAGAGGTCGTAAGTATCCGGCGGGACGTTCTTCCTCGTGGTGTTCTCCACCAGAACGTTCACCCCCGTTTTCTCCATGCTGGGGAACAGGCGGCTGAAAAAGGCGCGGTTTTCCTTGAAAAACTCCTCTTTCGTCATACCCGGCCAGGTGCCGGGGTGTACCACCGTTTGGGAGATACCCATCACCGCGCAGACCTCAATGGAGCGGTTCGTCATGGCCACCAGCTCATCCTGCCGTACCGGATCCAGCGGGTTTATCCCGTCCGGCGAGTGCATCTGGACAAACTGCATGCCCAGATTCTGCGCGTAGTCATTCAGCCGCTTTGCCCGATCCTGCCAACCGTCGTCCCGCACAAACGCGCGGTCGCCGGCGCCGCCGAAGTCGATGTACCGAAAACCCGCGTCGTGGATCCACTGCACACATTCTTCCCACGTTGCCGCATATTGGGCAAAATCGCCGGTGGTGGTCGCTAACTTCATGCGTTGGTCCCCTCCCCCTGCTTGAATGCTTTCTGCATATAGCCGTCTTTGGCGTACTTTTCCGCTTCCCACAACTTCGCAACCTTCTCGTACACCTCTGTGGGGATATCCGGTGTGCCCAGCTTGCAGGTGGGCAGCAGCTGGTCGCCCGCCTTGTCGGGATCTGTGCAGGCCACGTCGTTGCGCCACTTCTCTCGCTCCGCCTTATTGCGCAGATCCGGAATGTCCATGGGCACGCCTCCGGCTAAAATGGAGCGGTAGGCGAAAAGACCCGGCAAAAACATATCCAGGGCCTCGTACACGTCGATGGTATCCGCCTCCGGGTTGCCCCGGAGTTTTTCGATGAAGTGCCACATGGAGTAGAAGTCCGAGCCGCCGTGGCCGAAATTCTTGCACTTTTCATCCATGTCCCGCTGGGGCAGATACGTCTTGGCAGGGCGCTTGACGTACTCGCCGTCGTAAGCGTCCACGTTGATATATATCCGCCTGTATTCGCCCTGATCCGCGTCCTTACGGGCCGTTTCCATCCGTCCTTTGGATCCGTACATGTTATACCAGATGGAGTTCTTATAAAGTCCCCCGTGCACACTCCTGACGATGGCGCCGTTTTCCAACTCCACCATCTCAATGCCGAAGGAACCGCACTTGGCGCCCACGCGGAGCCGACGCTGGCTCATGGTGCTTTCAAAGCCCGTCACGATGACCGGACGCAGCCCGGTGGAATGGATCACCGGTCCCAGCGAATGGGTGCAGTAGAAGGTGGAATACATCCGGTTGCGCCAGTGGTCGGGGTCGCCGTAGGTAATGCTGGGCCAAATCGTTTCGCCGTTGTGGATATACTCGCATTCGGCGTACTCCAGCTCACCAATCTCACCTTTTTGATAAAGCCGCTTCATCTCGTACGTGCCGCCCATATAGCAGTAGTTCTCCCCATAGGCGTAGACCTTGCCGGTCTGCTCCACCGCCTCGATCAGCTCCACCGCCTCCTTCATGGTCTGCACCGGCACCACCTCGGAGAACACGTGCTTGCCTGCTTTCATCGCCGCAATGGCAAACGGCGCATGCTCATGGGCGTAGTTGGCCAGCACCCCCGCGTCCATATCGTGCTTGATAAAATCGTCAAAATTATTGTAAAAGGTGATCGGCAGATCCTTGTGCAGCTCCCGCTGGATGGCAAGGCTCTCCTTCCACCGGTCGCAGATCGCCACCACTTCCGCATTGTCCGCGATGGCGCAGTAGTTGATCATGCTGCTGCCGCGATAGGCGCCCATCACGCCGACTCTGATCTTTCTCATCTTTTTATCATTTCCTCGCATTTCCTCGAAATCTTGCCTGTGCTTCTTCACTTTTATATCCTCCGGCGCCCACGCCGAAGATCACCGCCGCGCCTCTGTTTTCTTCATAGTACCACGGTTTTCAGAGAAAGCAGAGCGCCAAAATATGCCAGTTCCTCCACCGTGGCGCCGTAGACGAAGGCGCTGTGGTGAGTGGCGCCGTGGACGCTGAGCGCCTTCAGAAATGCCGCCGTGGTCTTGCCGTTACAGGGCTTCATCCAGCCGCGCATGGAGTTTTCAAAGTTGTCCTTCTCGTACGAAATCATCTCCGCCTCTGAAAGCAGCAGCTGATACTCGTCTCTGCCCCGGCTCACGTTCACATACACGCCCTTGCCGCCCTTCATACGGGCGTAGGCGGAATAGGTGTCTACAAACCCGCCCTTGTACGCCACCAGCGGCTTCGTGTCCGCGATGCGGTAGTTCATCTCGCCCATGTGGCTGAGAAACAGCATATCGTTTTGCCAGTCGGGGCAAAAGATCTCCACAAAGTTGGTCTCCGGATATCCCTGCAGCAGAGCTCCTACAAAGGCGGAGGTCAGCCCGTCGCCCTCACCGGCGTAGCCGATGCCCCGTTCCATGGCCTTGCAACACTCAATGAACGGCATTTCCTTCACCGTGCGGAAATTCACGGAAAACGCCGTCAAGCCTTTTTCCTTTACACACTTGCGCAGGCCCAGGCCCACCGCAACGCTTCTCTTATAGGCGTCCACATCGATCTCCTTCGGGAAATCGAACCGCTCCCGGTCTTGCTCATACTCCGCCCCGATCTCCGCTGTGCCAACCCTGGCGGCATAGTCCGCCAGCTCCGTCGGTTCCAGCGCCTCCACGGTGATACCGAACCGCTCACGGAGCTCCGCCGGCTCCACCGCAAAGTCGCCCATGCCGGCAAACGCACCGCCGATGAGCCCTACATGGGCGCCGGAAACGGCCTGTGCCGCCACCGCCGCGCGCACCAGTCCGCAGGCCTCTCCCACCACGTCCGTCAGGGCGTTGTGTCCCGCCGCAATGGCGTAGGGCTTGCCGTAACGCGTGAGCATGCTGCACAGATCCATCACGCCATGGATGCCGTGGTTATACATGATCTCCCCGGGGCTCTGCTCTGCGGTAAAGGTCAGCGTCTCCGTGGTGTCCAGCACCACGATGGGCAGCTTCGTGCCGGTCAGCGCCTCGATGGCCTCCAGCGAGGGGGAATAGGCCATGTGCAGCGTCACAATGGCGTCCACCGCCGCCGCTTCAAACTGCGATACCGCCTTAGCAAACTCCGCCTTCAACCGGCAGAAATCTGCCGTGCGCTCCACCTGAACGCCCCGAGCTTCAAAATCCGAAGCGATCTTTTCATAAAACGCCTTCATACGGGGTCTTACATGGGGACTGCTGATGTCGTAAATATCTATGTAAAGTGGCAACAACCCGATTTTCATATCTCTATGTCCTTTTTCTTTCTTATTCGCCGATGACCATGACCTGCACCGTCCGCTGACGGGCACGGGTGTTGTCAAAGTCAATGAAGTGGATGAAGCCGAACTCGCCCAGATCCAGCTCGCCGTTCTCAATCACGATCGTTTCACTTCTGCCGATGATGGACGAGCGCAGGTGCGCGTCCGTATTGTGGCAGCCCCATGCGTCCTCATCATGCTCCAGAGCAAACGCCAGCGCCTTGGGGCCGGGATGGAGGTACATCCCCTCATACCGGCACTCCGGAATGATCTTCTCCATCACGTTCACCAGATCCTGCTGCAGCGTCT
>JAFTBL010000158.1 GCA_017455225.1 Oscillospiraceae bacterium | reverse complement strand
CGCACCTTCTCGGCGCTGACGCCGGCCAGGGCGGACTTGACCTGCAGGGCAATCAGCTCCATGGTGATGCCCAGCTCACGCTGCTCCAGGCTCTCGCCCACGCAGATGATGGGGTGCAGGCCCGCCTCCAGAGCGGCATGTACCTTCTTGTTGACGGTGAAGTCAGTCTCGCCGAAGTACTGGCGGCGCTCGCTGTGGCCGACGATCACGTACTTGACGCCCAGATCCTTCAGCATGTCGGCGGACACCTCTCCGGTGTAGGCGCCGGACTTCTCATAAAACAGGTTCTCGGCGCCCACGGACACGCGCATATCCTTAAACGCCTTCACGGCGGTCTGAATGTTCACGGCAGGCACGCACACCACGACCTCGCACCACTTGGCCTTGGGCAGCACGGCCTTCAGCTCATCGGCGAATTTCTTGGTCTCGGTGGCGGTCTTGTTCATCTTCCAGTTGCCGGCGATCACGGTCTTGCGATATCTGCGATTCATATTTTTTCTCCTCTGCTTTCTATATATTTTATGCGTTTCGCACGATAAACAGTATCATTATTTATCCAGCAGGCAGGCCACACCGGGCAGCTCCTTGCCTTCCAGGAACTCCAGACTGGCGCCGCCGCCGGTGCTGATATGGGTCATCTTGTCGGCATAGCCCAGCTGCTCCACCGCCGCGGCACTGTCGCCGCCGCCGATGATGGTGATGGCGTCGGTCTTGCTCAGCGCCTCGGCCACCGCCTCAGTGCCCTTGGCAAAGGCGGGAAATTCAAACACGCCCATAGGGCCGTTCCAGATCACGGTGCCGGCGTCGGCCACCGCCTCGCAATACATGGCGCGGGTGGCCGGGCCGATGTCCAGCCCCTGCCAGCCGTCGGGGATGGCGCGGGTGGGCACCACCTGAGTCTTGGCGTCGGGGGCGTAGTCGTCGGCGGCCACGGTGTCCACCGGCAGCAGCAGCTTCACGCCCTTGGCGCGGGCTTTGTCCACCATCTCCAGCGCGTAGGACTCCCAGTCCGGCTCCAGCAGGCTGTTGCCGACGCTGCCGCCCTGCGCCTTGGCAAAGGTGTAGGCCATGCCGCCGCCGATGATGACGGTGTCGGCGATCTCCAGCAGGTTGTTGATCACGCCGATCTTGGAGGACACCTTGCTGCCGCCCAGAATGGCCACCAGCGGACGCTTGGGATCGGAGATCGCGCCGCCCAGCACCTCCAGCTCGCGCTCGATCAGCATGCCGGACACGGCGGGCAGATAGGCCGCCACACCGGCGGTGGAGGCGTGGGCGCGGTGCACGGCGCCGAAGGCGTCGGACACATACAGCTCCGCCATGTTCGCCATGGCCTTGGCCAGCGCGGGATCGTTCTTGGTCTCGCCCTTTTCAAAACGGGTATTCTCCAGCAGCAGCACCTGACCGGGCTTCAGAGCGGCGGCCTTGGCCTGCGCGTCGGGCCCCACCACGTCGGAGGCAAAGATCACGTCCTGCCCCAAAAGCTCGCTCAGCCGCTGCGCCACCGGCGCCAGCGTCAGCTTCTTCAGGGACTTCTCCCACTCCTCGCGGGTGAT
>JAFTBL010000157.1 GCA_017455225.1 Oscillospiraceae bacterium | reverse complement strand
TCGGCAGCCGCCGGGCGCAGGGCGCCGACGGCGCCATCCTCGGCGCAAGAGCAGCCTATATCGGCGGCTGCGCCGGGACGGCCTGCGCCATCTCCGACCAGCTCTTCGGCGTACCCGCAGGCGGCACCATGGCCCATTCGTGGGTGCAGTTGTTCCCCACCCAGTATGAGGCGTTCAAGACCTACTGCGAAGTCTACCCCGACAACCCCACGCTGCTGGTGGATACCTACAACACCCTGAAAAGCGGCGTGCCCGACGCCATCCGGGCGTTCAACGAGGTGCTGCGTCCGCTGGGCATCACCAAGTGCGGCATCCGTCTGGACTCCGGCGATATCGCCTATCTCAGCCGGGAGGCCCGCAAGATGCTGGACGAGGCCGGCTGGGAGAGCTGTCAGATCTCCGCCTCCAACTCGCTGGACGAGTATCTCATCCGCGACCTTCTGATGCAGGACGCCCGGATCGACATGTTCGGCGTGGGCGAGCGGCTGATCACCGCCCGGTCGGAGTCGGTGTTCGGCGGCGTGTACAAGCTGGTGGCGGTGGAGGAGCCGGACGGCACGGTGATCCCCAAGATCAAGGTCAGCGAGAACGTGGAGAAGATCACCATTCCCCATTTCAAGAAGGTGTACCGCTTCTTCGGCAACGACACCGGCAAGGCCATCGCCGACTATATCACCCTTCGCGACGAGACCGTGGACGACAGCGGCGACCTGGAGATCTTCGATCCCAACGCCACGTGGAAGCGGAAAACGGTGTACGATTTCAACGCCAAGGAGCTGATGGTGCCGGTGTTCCTGCACGGCAAGTGCGTGTATGAAAAGCCCACGCTGCAGCAGATCCAGGACTACTGCCGCCAGCAGGTGGACACCCTGTGGGACGAGGTCAAGCGCTTTGACAACCCCCACTCCTACTACGTGGACCTGTCCGACAAGCTCTGGCAGATCCGCCACGACCTGCTGCACAACCAGCATTGACAGCATAAAAAGAGACCTTGAAGGGGGGAGACGCCGATGAAAGAGAACAACCAGCGCGTAGAGCGGCGCCTTCCCGCCCTTTTGCGCCTGCTGCTGGCGGCGCTGCTGCTGGCGGCACAGATCGGACTGATGGTGGCGGCAGCGTACTTCCTGCGCCAGCGGGCGGCCATCCTCTTCACCGTGCTGGAGCTGGTGGCGGTGGTGATGGCGGTGCGGATCTACAACCGCCCCGGCGGCGCCGCGTATAAGATGAGCTGGATCCTGCTGGTGCTGTTCGTGCCGGTGGCGGGTCTGGCGCTCTACTGGCTCTGGAGCGGCGACCGGCAGAGCAAACGCCCCACGCTGCGGGGCGTGCCCCGTCCCCGTGAGCCCGAAAGCCGGATGGAGCAGAGCCGCCTGAACGTGGAGAAGCTGCGCCGCGCCGGCGGCGCATGGGGGCGGCTGGCCACTTATCTGCATGAAAAGGGCTTTCCGCTGTTCCGCCGCACCGACTGCCGCTATTTCTCCACCGGCGAAGCGTTCCTGCAGGATCTGACGGAGCGATTGAGCCACGCGGAGCATTTCATTCTGATGGAGTTTTTCATCGTAGCCGAGGGGCAGGTCTGGGGTGCGGTGCGTCAGGCGCTGCTGGATCGTGCCGCCCACGGGGTGGAGATCAAGCTGCTGCTGGACGATTTCGGCTGCATGCACCGGCTGCGCCCGGTGCAGCTGGAGGAGCTGCGCCGCGCCGGCGTGGAGATCCGCATTTTCAACCCGGTGCATCACTACGTCAGCAGGCTCTATTTCAACTACCGCGACCATCGCAAGATCGTGTCCGTGGACGGCGACACGGCCTATACCGGCGGCGTCAATCTGGCGGATGAATACGCCAACATCTTCCAGCGCTTCGGCCTGTGGAAGGACTGCGGCGTGCGGCTGGAGGGGGAGGGCGCATGGGGCCTGACCCGGGAGTTCATCCATATGTGGGAAGATCTGGGCGGTCAGATGGACATGGAGCACGACTATTACCGCCCCCATACCGCCCCGGAGGCGCCGGGCTATTGCCAGCCGCTGGCCGACGGGCCGGACAACAACCCCACCGCCACGGCGGAGGACGTGTTTTTGCAGCTGATCGCCGGCGCCCAGAGCATGGTCTATATCGCCACGCCGTATCTGGCCATCGACGAGCCTATGAGCCGGGCGCTGTGTCTGGCGGGCGACAGCGGAGTGGACGTGCAGCTGTACCTGCCCGGGATCCCCGATAAGAAGGTCGCCTATCTGATTGCGGAAAGCTACTTCGGCGAGCTGCTGCGCCACGGTGTAAAGCTATATCGCTTTACACCCGGCTTCGTGCATAGCAAAATGGTGATGGCGGATCGCCGCGCCGCCTTCGTGGGCTCGGTGAACATGGACTATCGCAGCTTCCAGCTCCACTTTGAGTGCGGCACGGTGCTGTATGACGTTCCCGCCATCGAGGACGTGCTGGAGGACATGTCGGACATCGCCGCTCAAAGCGAGCCCATCACGCTGGAGGCATGGAAAAAGCGGCCGCTGCTGCGGCGCGGCCTGGGCCCGGTGATGCGCCTGTTCGCCGGCTGGATCTGAGGATCACGCAAACGAAAAGACGACGGCTCAGCCGTCGCCTTTTTTGCTGTGGATGGTGAAAAGGAAAAGAGCCACCTGTCGGTGACTCTTTTCCTTTGGTGGAGATAAGCGGGATGCGCCCTGCGGGCACGAAGGCCGACCTGCACGGCGCGGTGCGCCGCCGGCGATCCCGCAGCCACCTCGCGCCAAAAAGAAAAGAGCAGCCTTGCGGCTGCTTTTCCTTTTTGGTGGAGATAAGCGGGATCGAACCGCTGACCTCTTGAATGCCATTCAAGCGCTCTCCCAGCTGAGCTATACCCCCATAGGACGCTTTTGCGTTGCGTCAGCTTATATAAGATAGCAGATTGCGGAGGAAATGTCAACCCCCAGTTTCGCGGTTTTTCAAAAAACTTTTCCCGGTGCAAAATGCCTTCTGCAGGGAGGCATCCCGTTCGTTTGCCTGGTGCCGCTCCACCGCATCCGACCTCGCTTCGCTCGGCCACCTCTTGCCCACCGTTGCGCCAACTGCGGGATTTTTCCGCTGGACGTGGGACACCTCATCAGTCAACGCCGCCGGTGGGCGGCGTTGACAGCTTCCCCTCGAGGGGAAGCCTTTGGAGGGCGGACAGGGTCGTCCGCTCCTACGGGGGGTACGTGCCGAAGAAACGCTGTGGGAAAAATG
>JAFTBL010000156.1 GCA_017455225.1 Oscillospiraceae bacterium | reverse complement strand
GCGGGCAGGATCACATGAAGGGCGTCGTAGAAGGAGCAATAGTACCGCTGGCGCATCCACAGCGCCAGACGAATGCCTTTTTCGTCGATGACAGGCTCCTCATCCAGCAGCTGCGCAATCGCCTTGATCGGATGATCGGGCACACCGGAGGCCACGGACAGAACCATGGCCTCACACAACCGGTTGCCCCGCCCGAAGGGTACCATCACACGCTGACCGGGCATAACGGGCTCCGGGGCAAGATAATCGTAAGGCTTGTCAATGGCAAAGGAGGCGGCGGAAACCGCCACCTTGACGATCTGCATCATTGCACCCCCTTACGCATTGTCTGCCCCGCGCCGTGATCAGAGCTTTTCGGCAATGGTGGTGTCGATCTCGTGGGCGTCGAACTTGCCCTCCGCCAGTTCGTTGATGGCCATCGTGACCGGCTTTTCCGCCAAATGCTCGCCGGCCTCCTCTGCCGCCTGGGCGATCTGGCGGGCACGGCGAGCCACCACGTTGACCATCATATAGCGGTTGGGCACGTAGTCGGTGAGTTTGTTCATTGCAGGATAGAGCATCATAGTATATTACCTTCCCATCTGCCTTGCGGCAAAATTATTGATTCTGTTCAGTGCTCCAAAAACGCGTTCATCCGGTCAGCCGGGCGGCAATGCTCCGCGCGCATAATGGCGCGCAGCTCCTCCACGGCGCTCTCCACGGTGTCATTGAGCACGATGTAGTCGTATTCCCTGGCGGCGTCCAGCTCCACACGGGCGCGCAGCAGCCGCTTCTGAATCTTTTCCGGTGTGTCGGTGCCCCGGTCGGTCAGGCGCTTTTCCAGCACCTCCCAGCTGGGCGGGATGATGAAGACCCGGATGGTATCCGGGCGGCGGGCATAGACCTGCGCGGCGCCCTGCACCTCGATCTCCAGAATGGCGTCCTTACCGGCGGCAAGGGCGTCCTCCACATTCCTGCGGGGCGTGCCGTAAAAATTGCCCACATATTCGGCGCACTCCAGAAAGGCGTCTTCCTCCATCATACGGCGAAACCGGTCTGCCGAGATGAAATGGTAGTCACGTCCGTCCACCTCGCCCTCCCGGGGCTGGCGGGTAGTGGCAGATACGGAGAAATACAGATCGTCCCTGCCTCGCAGCAGCTCCGCCAGCACCGTGCTTTTTCCGGCGCCGGAGGGCCCCGCCACAATAAAGATCTTGCCCGTTTCGCTCATTCCTTGTCCTCCATTTCCTCTGCCTCCACGCCCATGCGCGGCGCCAGACGCTCCACAGGCAGAGCGGAAAGCACCACGTGGTCACTGTCCATGATCAGCACCGCCGCCGTCTTGCGGCCGTAGGTGGCGTCGATCAGCATGCCCCGATCCCGTGCCTCCTGCACAAGGCGCTTGATGGGCGCGCTGTCGGGAGCCACCACCGCCAGCAGCCGCTGGGCGGACACGAGATTTCCGAACCCGATATTGATCAGCTTCATATCCTTCTCCGTTTACTCGACGTTCTGCACCTGTTCCCGGATCTTCTCCACCTCGGCCTTCATGTTCACCACGTCCTGCGCGATGGCAAGATCGTTGCACTTGGAGCCGATGGTGTTGCACTCCCGGTTGACCTCCTGGATCAGAAAATCCAGCTTCCGCCCCACCGGCTCGCTGCCGTGGAGCATGGAGCGCAGCTGGGCGATGTGGCTGCGCAGACGCACCGTTTCCTCGTCCACGGCGATCTTGTCGGCAAAGATGGCGGCCTCGGTGAGGATGCGCCCCTCGTCGATGGCGGTGGACTGCAGCACCTCGCGCATTTTATTTTCCAGCCGCTCCCGATATGCAGCGACCGTCTGGGGCGAGCGCTCCTCCACCTTGCCTACGGTGGCCTCGATGGTGTTCAGCCGGCCCAGAATGTCCTCCGCCAGCTTCTCGCCCTCCACGGCGCGCATGTCGTTGTAGCTCGTCAGCGCCTCTGCGGTCACGGCAGCGATATCTGCCGCCACGGACTCCAGATCCTCCTCCGCCCTGGTCACGGTCAGCACGTCGGGGAATTTGGCCAGCGTGACGGCGCTGATCTCCTCATGGAGCCCCAGCATTTCCTGCAATCTGCCCAGCGCCTGCGCATAGCTGCGCGCCAGCGGCTCGTTGACGGTGACCGCAGTGGCGTCGGCGCCGGTGGAGTCAATGGTAATAAAGACGTCCACCTTGCCGCGGGAGACTGTCTTTTGCACCAGCGCCTTCACCCCGTCCTCGGCAAAGACGTAGGCGCGGGGCATCTTGACGGTGCAGTCAAGATACCGGTTGTTGACGCTGCGCACCTCCACGGTCACGTCGCGCCCGTTTATCGTGCGTCGGGCACGTCCGTAGCCGGTCATGCTTCTGATCATCTGTACATTCCTCCTTATCAGCAGCAGAAATAGTATCCGCCGCCGCCAAACAAACAATTCACGCACAGCAGCGTGCCGCAGACGCGGCCGAGAGGGTCACTGCCGCAGCCGGCAGTGGTCATGGAGCGGAAGCCCTGCGGATGATAGACGTTCCCGCTTCGACCCTCCATCATGTCCAGCGCCCGGAGGTACTCCTCGTTGTCCGGCTCCATCTGCGCCGCCGTCTGAAAATAGCGGTGTGCCTCGTCCATCCAGCCCCGGCGATAGCACACCGAGCCCTTCAGAAAATTCCACTCGCCGCCGCGCTCCTGCTGGGCGTTGAGCAATTCCTCCGCCAGATTGAGATCCCCTTGGTTGATCGCCATGCGAATGCGGTAGAAGGGCCCGCTGCCGTAGGAGCTTTGATAACCGCCGTAGGTGTTTTGATAGCTGCCGTAGCTGCCGGCTTGGCCTGTGCGGCCCTTGCGGCTGGTCTGGATCTGCTCGTAGGCCTCGTTGATCTCCTTCATGCGCTCCTGCGCCAGATCCGCCAGCGGATTGTCATGATAATTGTCGGGGTGGTACTTGCGCGCCAGATCCCGGTAGGCCTTTTTGACCTCCTCGTCCGTCGCCGAGGGCGCTATACCCAGTACCTTGTAGGGATCAGCCATCTGCAGATCCTGCCTTTCCGTCGGGTTTCACCGATCTCGCTCTCATCCTGCGGCGAAACGTGCCGTCCAGCACGGCCCCGCCCACCAGATATAATCCTTCATATACCACGTTTTCCACCAGACCGCGATAGGGGCCGAACTCCGCCAACTCACAGGCGGAGGCCATCTGACGCACCGACTGATCCATGGTCTGCCCCAGTGTTGCCCGATCCTCGTCCGTCAGGCGGCCGTTCACCGGCGTGAAGCGATAGGCCAGCGGATTGTACGCGCCGTGGCGCAGATCCTTTGCAAGATCGTCCGCCGCGTCCGCCAAATAGATCCAGCGGCCGAGATGGTAGAGAAGGTGTGCCAACACACGCCGGCGTTTTTCCTCCCCCTCCGCGTCTGCCGCGCAGGCCAGCAGCCGGCCGAAGCAGTCCGCAGGTGCGTCCAGCGTGGGGCAGTTTTCCCGCTCCAGCTTGTCCAGCGCGGCGATCTGGTGGGACACCGTTTCGTCAAAGGCCGGGCGCAGCCCGGCAGCCTTGCGGTAGCTTTTGCGCAGAGCCGCCGCCGCCAAGCGGTATCGAAGCCCTGCCGCCGCGCCGTGATCCCGGATGCCGTCCCGGATCTGCCACCACAGCAGGATCACGCTCAGATCCGCCGCGGCGTCCAGCGCGGCGCAGGCGCATTGGCAGGGCCTGCGGCGAAGGGGATGGACGATGCAGCGACGGCCCTCGCTTTCACACCCCGGCTGCAGCAGCACGGCAAGAAATGCCATGTCATAATTGAGAAACAGCCGGGGAAACAGGCCATACCGCCGCGCCAGCGTGTGGCACAGGCCGCAGTAGACACTTTGATAGCGGCGCAGATCCTCTTTCCCCAAGCCCTCGGCGGAGGGATGCACGTAACCGAACATTACAGCACCTGCCGCACCGTATATTCCAGCGATCCGCAGCGCCGGGCATGGCGGTCATACAATACGCTGGGCAGGAAAAAGACTGCGGCGGCGGCGATGGCAATGCCGTACCGCGCGCCCTCGGCCAGTCCCTCGGACAGAAAATAGCCCAGAAGAAATCCCGCCAGCGGCAGCAGATACACCAGCGCGGCCACGCCCAGCAGCTTTCTGGTGCTGCTTTCCACCACCACCTTCTGCCCTGCGGCGGCGCCGATGGGGTCGTGTGCCTGTGCCTTTACAGCGGCGCCGGTAACGCCGCAGCCGGCACAGTTTTCACAGTCATGGCCGCAGGCGGACTTGCGGGGCACCGAAATAAGGACGTATCCATTGGGGAGACGTTCCTCCACCGTTGCGATTTGCGTCATGCTTTTGCGCTCCTTCTTATGCGCCGGGCGTTTCCGCCGTGTCAATGGGTGGTTCCTGATGCGGCGTCACGCTGACGATGATCTGATAACCGCCCTTGGCGGACACGTTGGAATAGCCGCTTACCGTCACGCGGACGGGCACCGTATAGCTGCCGGGCGCGCTGACGCCGGACAAATCGGCAGTCACCGCCACGTCCTCCGCCTTCAGAGCCTGGATCTCCTCCGTCAGCCCCCGCAGAGTGATCCGCAGGGATTCCGTTACCGCGGCAGCGTCACAGCCCTCCGGCACACTGTCAAAGCTGAAAGCGGAAACGTCCACCGTCCGCTCCTCCACGCCGGTGATGACAATGGTCACTGTGGCCTCGGACACCTCGTCCATCAGCGTGGTGCCCTCCGGCACGGGGATGGCGTAGTGCAGCGTCTGGGAGGAGGACAGATCCTGCAGATACAGCGTATCCAGAATAATGGACTCCACCGCCTCCAGCGCCGCGTCGTCACCCTTCAATGTCACGCTGGCAGGCTGGATGGTGCAGTTCATGGTGGCGCTGGTAGAGCCCGGCGCCTCCTCAAAAAGGACACGCAGCGGGATGATGGCGGTGGTATAGACCGGCAGCGTGGCCTGGATCATTTTCACGCTGGCACGGATATTGGCGTTTTCAAGCACAATGTCGTTGTAGTCGTATAACTGGTATGCCACGCCCTGCACCACCGTCTTGTTGGCGCCGCTGACGTTCAGCGAGATCCGGGCGCAGCTGACGTTCAGCAGGTCGTCGCGCTGACCTCGCAGCACCAGCACCGCCGGATCCAGCTCCACGCTCTCGCTGAAATAGCCGCTTGCCACTTCGCCTGTCACGTCGCAGTACACGGGAACCTCCTTGGTGTAAAGCTCGCCCACCGTGACTGTGACCGTGTAGGCGCTGCGCCAGTCCAGCTTCAGGTCGCTGCGGGATACATTGTCCGGATAGATGACGTCGTAGCTCAAGGACTGGATGCCGGTGTCCGTGATGCCGGAAGTATCCGCCACGATACGCACGGCGTTCTTGTCCAGCTTCCAAAGTTCGCGGCGGGGGCCTTCGATCCGCAGGTCGATGGTGGTGTCATAGCCGCTCAACAGCATCAGCCCCCGGTCAGCCAGTGCGCCGTTTTCCCCGGAGAATTCCACGGGGATGCCATGCAGTGTGGTCTTGACCGTGGTTCCCTGCCCCACATCTACGTAGATCCAGATCGCGATCGCCACCAGAATGGAGAGGACGATGCGAAATGCGATCCGCCCCTTATTCTTCTTCTCCATGCCGATCTCCTTTCGCCATGCTCCGCAGCGCGCGCAGCACACCCGAAGACTTGTTTTTCTCCGATTCCTCCTCGGCAGAGGGCAGCAGCTCGTTGCGCAGGAGCTTGGTCAGGGTCTCCGGCATCAGATGGCGCTTGAGCATCCCGCCCAGCGCTACTGAGACAGAACCCGTCTCCTCCGATACGATGACCACCACCGCATCGGAATTCTCGCTCATGCCGATGCCGGCGCGGTGCCGCATGCCGAGGTCACGGCTGAGGTTGCTGTTTTTAGACAGAGGGAGCATGCAGCCGGCCCCCAGAATCCGCCCGTTGCGGATGATGACGGCGCCGTCGTGCATGGGGGCCTTGACGAAAAAGATGTTTTTCAGCAGCTCGGCGGATACGGCGGCGTCCAGTGTGGTACCGGTGCGCACCACATCATCCAGCAGCAGCTTGCGCTCGAACACGATCAGCACGCCGGTGCGGGACTTGGCCATCTCCGTGCAGGCCAGCACCGTCTGGTCGATGGCACGCTCCAGTTCCGAGGTGGCTTCCTCCGGGGAGAAAATGCGCAAAAGCCGGATATTGCGGCTGCCCATGTTCTCCAGCAGCTGGCGGATCTCCGGCTGGAACACGATGATCAGCGCCAGCACGCCCCACTCCACGATGTGGGTGAGCACGTAGTTGATGGCGTTGAGCTGCAGCGCCTGACTGATCCAAAGCGCCAGCAGGAAGATGGCCACGCCCTTGAGGATATTTTCCGCCCGCTTGCTTTTGACGAGGCGCAGCAGCTGGTAGACGAGATAGGCGATGATCGCCATATCCAGCAGATCCACAGGCCGGATCAGAAGTAAGTATCTCCCGATATCATTCAAAAAAGACAGTATCTTATCCATGGACGCACACACTCCATTTGCGCATACTGATAGATATTATCTATTATATAAAAAATATCGGGAGAATGCAAGACGAAAACGGCATTTAACCCGTTACATTTTCGTGAACGATCTGCGTCGCAGCGCGGCAGAACGCGTCCACATCGGCGGCAGTGGAAAAGGCGGAAACGCTGATCCGCACCGTGCCGTCGGGCAGGGTGCCGGCGGTGCGGTGCGCCAGCGGCGCGCAGTGCAGCCCCGCCCGGACGGCGATCTGATGCCGGTCAAGCGCCGCGGCCAGCTCCTCGCTGCCCAGTCCCTCCGCCGTCAGCGACAGCACGCCGGCTTGTGCCGTCCCCTCCGGCGCGGCAAATATGCGCAGACCCTTGACGGCGGACAGCCGCTCGGCGGCGCGGCGGATCAACCTCCGTTCGTGAGCGGCGATCCGCCCGATCCCCGTCCGGCGCACGAAACGCAGTCCTTCCAAAAGTCCTGCGATGCCGGGCATATTGTGGGTGCCGGGCTCCAAACGATCCGGCAGCTCCGCCGGCATCTCCGGCTCCAGCGATGCGCTGCCGGTGCCGCCGAACAGCAGCGGGTGCGTTTCCGCGCCCCCGCACAGCAGCAGCCCCGTCCCCTGCGGGCCGCAGAGTCCCTTATGGCCTGGCATTGCCACGAAAGCGGCACCCCATCCCTCCAGATCCACCGGCAGTGCCCCGGCAGACTGGGACGCGTCCACGATCAGGGGCACGCTTCGCCGCCGGCACAGCGCTGCCACCTCCTCCACCGGCTGAATGAAGCCGAAAACGTTGGACACATGATTGACGATCACTGCGTCCACGCCGGGCACCACCGACCGCTCATAGGCGCTCAGTACCTCGTCCGGGCGGAACAGCGCACCGCGTGCAAAAATTATGTCAACCGATCCGATCCCCTGCAGGGTACGCATGACTGCGTTGTGTTCATACCCGGACACCACCACCCGGCTGCCGGGCCGTACCAGAGAGCGGATCGCCAGATTCAGCGCGTGGGTGGCGCTGCAAGTGAACACCACCTGCTCCGGCGCCGACACACCGAACAGCCCTGCCGCCTCGGCCCGGCAGGCGTAGGCAAGCTCTTCCGCCAGACGGGCTGCGCGGTGTCCGCCGCGGCCGGGAGAGGCGGCATGGGTACAGGCGTATGCCATTGCGCGGGCCACCTCCGGCGGCTTATTCAGCGACGTGGCTGCCGCGTCAAGATAAACCAATTCTTACT
This sequence comes from Oscillospiraceae bacterium, assembly GCA_017455225.1. Next base: position 1,934 of record JAFTBL010000156.1, on the reverse strand, counting down.
CACTCCTCCGTATAACGACGTCCAGCGGCTCAATGCCTGCCGAGGCAAGACAACGCCGTGCGCTTTCCGCGTCTGCGCCGCGCAGACGCACCGCATAGGCACAGCCCCGCTTGGACAGGCTGGCGCCGGCGCGAAACATACTGCTGCGTACACCGCACTGTGCCAGCGTGCGCACCATTCGTTGGGCGTGGGTCAGCGACCGGGCGATAAAAAAACAATGCTCCATGATACACCTCCTCACACCGCAGTTTATGTGAAAATGTCTGCTGCCGTGAACGAAAACAGGGCGGCCCGGATCCCCCCGGGTCGCCCTGCGGCAAGTCAGTGTTATGTTTACTTTTTTTCAATCAGCGCTACGGCGTGCGCCGCCATACCGCTGCCGTTGCCGGTGAAACCGAGATGCTCCTCAGTGGTGGCCTTCACGCTCACCTGCCCGGGGTCGATCCCCAGCGCCAGCGCGATATTCCGGCACATCCTGTCGCGGTAGGGCGCCAGCTTGGGCGCCTGCGCGATCACCGTGGCGTCCACATTGACCACGGCAAAATCGTTTTCCTCCAGCACAGTCCTCACCTTCTGCAGCATTGCCATACTGGAGGCGTTGAGGTAGATGGGGTCGCTGTCGGGAAAGATGCCGCCGATATCGCCCAGCGCCGCCGCCCCCAGCAGCGCGTCCATCACGGCGTGCAGCAGCACGTCGGCGTCCGAGTGGCCGTCAAGCCCCAGATCCCACGGGATCTCCACGCCGCCCAGAATGAGCTTGCGCCCCTGGGTCAGGCGATGCACATCGTAGCCGTGCCCTACCCGTAAATTCGTCATTCCTGTGCCCTCCTTTGCAGAATCGCCTCTGCGATCGTCAGATCCAGCGGCACGGTGATCTTGATGTTTTCCGGGTCACCGGGTGTCAAGTAGATCTCCTTGCCAAGCCGCTCCACTGCGGCGCAATCGTCGGTTACTGACGCGCCGTCATTGAGTGCGGACTGCAATGCCGCCTTCAAAATCGAGGCCTGAAACACCTGCGGCGTCTGTACGGAAAACAGTGTGCTTCGATCCGGCGTGCCGGTCACGCGGCCGCTCTCGTCCGCGATCTTTATAGTGTCAGTCACCGGCACGGCAGGCGCCGTGGCGTGGGTAGCGGCGCCACGGCGAATCAGCTCGTCGACGGCTTCCGGGCGCACCAGCGGACGAGCACCGTCGTGTACCGCCAGCAGCTCAGACCGGGGGTCGGCCTCCAGTGCGGCGGCAAGCACCGACTCCGTTCGATTGTCGCCGCCCCGGATCACCTTTACACTTTTGCGCAGGTCCGCCTGCTTGCAAAGCTGCGCCACAGGCACCAGCAGATCCTCACGTGTGGCCACGATGATCTCATCCACCAGCATCGCAGCGCCCACGGCGCGCAGCGTGTGCAGCAATACCGGCTCGCCGCAAAGCTCCATCAGCAGCTTGTCTTGCCCCATCCGGGCGGAACTGCCGGCGGCGGCAAGGATCAGCGTACAGTAAGGATGCTTTCTGGCCCGCACGCTTTTGATCCTTTTCAGTATTCCCATAACTGCAGCCTCCCTTCCTGTTCCCTACGAACATTATACGCCGATTCCCCGGTGCATTCAACCGGAAAAGGAAATGCCGGAGCGCATGAAACGCTCCGGCATTTGTTGTTTCAGATCATTCCTCTGCGGGAGCGTCCTTCTCCTCTGCGGGAGCGGCCTCCTCGGTGGGAGCAGCTTCCTCAACAGGAGCGGTCTCCTCCTCGGCAGCGGCAGGCTCGTCCGCCTCGTCCTCGTCGACGGGAGCGGTCAGCAGGGCGCGGATGGACAGGGAGATCTTCTTCTTCTCCTCGTCCACGGCGGTGATCTTGGCATCCACGATCTGGCCCTCGGACAGTACGTCGCCGGGCTTTTCGATGCGGCGATCGGCGATCTGAGAAATGTGGATCAGGC